>NZ_FNIN01000006.1 GCF_900104045.1 Desulfonauticus submarinus | reverse complement strand
TAGTCATCCTGCGTTAGCGGACAGGTTAGGTGAAGCGATAGCGCAGGCTCCTAAGGGAGAGGGAGCGGGGATGATTAATGAAGGGGCAGCAAAGGGTTATTTAGGGATACCAGGAGCTCCTCAGATTAATTTAATAGTTGGTTTTTTTTGGGCCATATGGGTAGGTTGGATATTTTCTACAGTAGGAGCATTTGGTGGGATAATGGCAGGAGTTGGTCATATTACGGTGTATGGTTTAGGCAACTATGCCTCTACCTTTAAGAAGACATCTCCAGTATTAAATAAGGTATTAACGGACTCAATTAGGGTATCTAACCAATGGTTGGTAGGTACGAGTGCAGCAATATCATCATTTAATTATTGGAAGATGGGCAGACTTGTATTGCCGTTGGGATTAGCGTTAGCCATTGGATCTATTAGTGGTAGTTATTTGGTACCAGTAATTACAGCTGGTAAGATTTCTTTAAAGCAATATATTGGATATTTTGGATTATTTGTGTTGTTTTTGGGGTGTTATTTATTTTACGAGACCACTCCAGCAGGTCAGGCTAAGAAGAAGAAGGCCAAAGAGGCAGCCAAAGCATTTCAGGAGAGTGTGAAGAAGCAAAAAGAAGGTGCTCAGATAGATGAGAGTGAGTTAGGAGTAAAGGTAAGGTCATTTAGTTTAACCAGAGTAGTATTTACATTTTATGGAGTAGAATTTTCTTTTAATCCATTGATTCCAGTAGTTGGTGGATTTTTTATTGCTGCAATAGCTTCCTTTTTGGGAGTAGGTGGTGGATTTTTATTAGTACCATTTTTGACTAGTGTTGCAGGTTTGCCCATGTATTTGGTTGCAGGAACTTCAGCATTAGCAGTATTGATAGGTATGATTACAAGTATATTTTCTTATATGTTTGTTAAAGGTACTCCTGTATTTTGGCCTTTAATAGGAGTGGAATTGTTAGGAATAATAGTAGGATCAGTGATTGGTCCAAGGACTTCCAAATATATTCCAGACATTTGGTTGAAGAGATTGTTTGTAGTGTTGGCTTTTTATGTAGGTATTCGCTACACAACCAAAGGATTCTTAGGATATAGCATACTGCCTCCCTTCTAAAAACCTCTACTTATCCACTTCTTTTACCTTTACACAGCGAGAGTTCTCTCTCGCTGTGTTTTTTCTTCAATACCTACACCTAATTAAATAACTTCTTAAACATTATCTCAAATAACCTTAAAAAATCTAATAAAACAACTCTATCTAAAATTTAAACTGAACTTTACAAATCTCTATAAAAAAAATAAAGTATCTTTACTTTAACTATAAAACTAATGGAGAAAAGACATGAACTATTATCAATCTCTAACAGAACAACACCAAACTATTTTATATTTATTAACTTCATTGGAAAAAGAGACTTTAAAAATAAAAGAAACCCAAAAGTTTAATAATATCCCAGAATTAAAAAAAATCTTATCGACGCTATCCTCAACTCTAAAAAAACATCTTTTGCTAGAAGATGACTTTATGTACCCTGTTTTACGCGAGCATCCAAATAAAGAAATAAGAGAATTAGCTGAAAAATTTTCCAAAGAAATGGGAAGATTAAAACAAGCCTTTAGTGCTTACATAAATAAATGGAAACCTTTAGAAAATATAAAATCGTCTTCTTCCTCTTTTATATCAGATACCCAAACCATTATTTTGGCACTACGTACCCGTATTGCCAAAGAAGAAAAAATACTTTTCCCAAATATAAAATATAACAAACATAAAACGCTTATCACTAATAAAACTCCCTATAAAAAATGGCTATTTTTACTCATAGGAATAAGTACACTTGTACTCCTAAGTATTTGGTTCTACCTACAAATAAAATAGTCCATCCCTCTCAAAGTTAATACTTGACTTCATCCAAAAACAGAAAAATTGCTAACTATCATACTATCTATTCAAACCTATATCGCCCGAATTCAAGAACCGACTGCTTAGGCTCTATAACTCTCATAACTATATTTTAATTGTATCCCAAAAACAGGAAATGTAACTTTATTTAAAAAAATTTCCATGACACCTAAAAATAGACCAAAAAAACCAATATGTTATATAGTTAAAAATAAAGACCAGACAAAAAAGTATTTAAAATAAAAATTAAGTCAAAATTGACATAACTATAGAAGTATTTTAAAAGAGAAAGAGTTTAATAAACTTTAGGCCTCCATCATGGGTGTAGCTTGGCCATATCTTTCCCTCTTCTTGTTTACCCAAAATCCCCCTTTTTTAGGTAAACAAAGATGGAGGCCTAAAGTTTATTTCCTAGGCTCTATTTTGGATAATCCATTAAGATATGGTTTTAATACCTTGGGGACAATTACAGTACCATCTTCCTGTTGATAATTTTCTAAAATCGCTACCAAGGTTCTTCCTATTGCTAATCCGGAACCGTTTAAGATATGAGGATATTTTATTTTTTTATTTTTTTTATCCTTAAGTCTAATATTCGCTCTCCTGGCCTGAAAATCTTCACAATTAGAACAAGACGATATTTCTCTATATTTATTTTGCCCAGGCAACCACACCTCTAAATCATAAGTCTTAGCTGCTGAAAATCCAAGATCGCCTGTACATAAAGCAACTACTCTATAAGGAAGCTCTAAAAGTTGTAAAATTTTCTCTGCATGTCTAACTAACCTCTCTAACTCTTCATAAGAGTCTTCGGGATGAACAAAACGAATTAGCTCTACTTTATCAAATTGATGTTGTCTAATTATACCCTTTGTATCCCGTCCATAAGAACCAGCTTCTGACCTAAAACAAGGGGTATATGCTGTGTAATTAATCGGCAATTGTTCTGCTTGCAAAACTTCGTCTCTATGCAAGTTAATCACTGGTACTTCGGCTGTAGGAATTAAATAATATTCTAACCCCTCTAACTTAAATAAATCTTCTTTAAATTTTGGGAGCTGACCAGTAGCTTGCATAGAATCTGCATTTACAATAAATGGAGGCAAAACTTCTAGATATCCGTGTTCTTTGGTATGAATATCCAACATAAAATTTATAAGAGCTCTTTCTAATTTAGCTGCCCATCCCCACATTACTACAAATCTACTTCCTGTGAGCTTTGCAGCTCTACTAAAGTCTAATCCTTGTAAAATTTTTCCTATTTCCCAATGTTCTCTTGGCTGAAAGTTAAAGGTTGGAACATCTCCCCATACCTTTATCACCTTATTCTCACTTTCATCTTTGCCAATAGGAACAGAAGGATGAGGTATATTAGGTATAGTAAGTAAAATATTATTAAACTTCTCATCTATTTTTCTTAACTTAGCATCCAGTTCTTTAATCTCTTTGGAAATTATACTTAATCTTTCAACTAAATCTTGAACATCTTCTTGTTTCTTTTTCTTCTGGGCTACCTCTTGAGAAGATCTATTTCTTTCTTCCTTTAACTTCTCTACCCTGTGAATTAAACTTCTTCTTTCCTCATCTAAACTCAAAAATTCATCCCATTGAAAATCCATATTTCTTTTTATTAAAGCTTCTTTTACCACATCTAAATTTTTTCTAACAAACTTTAAATCTAACATCCTAACTCCTTTTTACAAATATATCTCTAATTCTATACATAAACCGCATCTATCTTTTCACCTTTTAAAACAGATTTCAAGTTGAGAAAAAGATAACGCCCAAAAAAGAATCCCGCCTTAAGGCGGGATTCTTTTTATTCCAAACAAATATATTTACTCTTGCCGCATAGACTGGACAATAGCCTCTAACTCATCAATAAGTTCAGATACCTGTTTCAAATTTTTAAAAGCATGTTGCATTACCTCAGAAGTTTCTCCTGCAATTCTATTCACATCTTCAATGCTTCTACTGACTTCCTCACTAGTGGCAGATTGTTCTTCTGTAGCCGTGGCAATAGCTTGAATTTGACTTGCAACTCTTTGGGCAAAGTCAACTATTTCTTTTAATGCCTGCCCTGAATCCTTAGCTAAAACAGTAGTATTTTCTATTGTTTTAGCTACTCTATCAACACTATTAATACTTTCCTTAGTTTGAGTCTGAATATTAGCAATTACCTCAGCCACCTCTTTCGTGGCAGACATTGTTTTTTCTGCTAATTTTCTTACCTCATCTGCTACTACAGCAAAACCTCTTCCTACATCTCCTGCCCTAGCTGCCTCAATTGCAGCATTTAAAGCCAACAAATTAGTTTGATCTGCAATATCTTCAATTACTGTAATAATAGACCCTATTTTTTCTACCCTACGCCCAAGCTCATCAATGCTAACTTTAGTTTCTTTAGCTTTCTGTTGAACTAATTGGACCTTATCTGCCATTTCTCCAACAAGAGATTCTCCTTCTTTTGCTCTAGCCTGAGCTTGCTCAGAAGATGCAGCTACTCCTGAGGAATTTTTTGCTATTTCCAAAACAGAAGCATTCATTTCTTCCATAGCTGTAGCAATCTCTTCTAAACTTTCTTGTTGAAAGCGCGTTCCCTTAACAGTTTGCTCCACCTGACTACTAAGATTATCCGAGGCAAGAGTAAGTGTTTCTAACAGTTTATGAATTTTAGAAGCAGCTTCCTGCATCCCTTGTTTTTTAGCCATTTCAGCCTGTCTTCTTGCTTCTTCTGCTTCTGCTAAAGCTTTTGTTGCCTTTATTTTCTCTGACTCTGCTTCCTCAGTTTTATGCTTTGCTTCTAAAATCTTTTCCCGCAAAGAAACAAGCATCTGGTTTATCGCTTTAACTAAATTCCCAATTTCATCATTTCTATCAAACTCTAACTTAGCATCTAAATTGCCTCTAGCAACCTCTTGAGCAAAATCAACTGTTTTCCTAAGAGGACCAATTATCATACGCGTAAGCAACAATCCTAAACCTAAAGCCAAAATTACACCCCCACTCATTCCAAGAATACAATACCATACCACCTCTTTTGAAATATTTTCTGCTTCTCTTACCTTAAGCTCTGCATTTTTAGAAACTATATTCAATAATTTCTCCAAATGAAAAAAAGTTTTTCTTTGTTTATCTAAAACAACTCCTTTATTCATTTTAACCATTTTATCATATTTATTCTTTATAACAGAGCCTGTTGAAATTAACCTTTCAAAACACAAAAACATATCATTCGATTTTGGATATAGTTGCCACTGCAAAATATCCTTAGCTTCTTTAATTTTCTTTTGAGAAAACAACTCTTTAATCTTAACTAATAAATTATGAAAACACTTATGACATTCTTTTAAATCTTGAATATCCCTCTTTAAGGATTTATTATCCACCTGTAATTTGTCTAGCCAAGATGTAAATATACAATCATCAACTTTTACACTACCAGCAAAAACTCTTTTATCTATAAACATTTTATAAATTTTTTCTAATATTCTAAAATGATATCCTTTATACTTTTCTAAAACTGCCCAAAACTCTATCGGATTAGTAATACCACTTTTCTGTATTTCTTTTGCCAATGCAAAATATCTATCATCTACCTCCTTCCACGCTTTTAAGCTAACTAAAAATTTTTTCCATTCTTTGTCTTCTTCCTTACTTCTAGGTAAATTAGCATATATCTTTTTATACTGGGTATAATTTTTTCTAATTTGAGCCAATTTATCCCAAAGTGCATTTCTTTCTTGAAAACTTAGTTCCGGATTTAATAATGCATCTATAACATTCCTTCCTTGCTCAAATTCCACTTTAATTTTAAGTAATTTCTCAATTTTTACCATTTCTATTTTACTTAATTCTGCCACTTTATCAGATAGCACCAAGCTTCCTCGCAAGCCAACTAATCCAACGATTAACACAATCAACCCTATAATAATAAAACCACCAATCAATTTTGTCTTAATGGTTATGTTTTTATTCACTTTCATACTCCTTGTTTTAGTTATTAGAGTTGACTTACGCCATAGTTATATAAAATAATATTTAATATCAAGCCCTATTTTTATTTTTAAAGTAAATTTTAAAAACAACCAAACTTTCTTATTTTAAGCTAATTTGCTTGCCTAGAGCAAAAGTCTTGTCTATAAGTAAATTTCTATTTCCTTAAAAAGGAGGTACATTTGAGTTATTCTATAAAATTATCTCCCCTAGAACTACAAATACTTAAAATCGTACAAACTGATTTACCAGAGACCCTTACTCCTTTTAAAGAAATCGCTAAACAAGTTAACTTAAAAGAAGAAACAGTGTTAGAACTTTTAAAAAAACTCAAATCAGAAGGATATATTAGAAGATTTGGAGCAACACTTCGCCACCAAAAAGCAGGATATAGCCAAAATGCTATGGTGGCTTGGTATGTTCCAAGGTCAAAAGTAGAAAACGTAGCCAAAACATTTACATCTAGACCAGAGATAACCCACTGTTATGAACGCAAAACTACATCGAACTGGCCCTACAATATTTATACAATGATTCATGCAACAACAAAAAAAGAATGCCAAAAAATAATCAAAGAACTATCCAATTCTACTGGAATTACCCAATATGAGGTATTAGAAAGCATTGAAGAATTAAAAAAGACATCTATGCAATATTTTTAAGATTAAGGAGGAAATATGGAAAAATCAAAAATATTATTTGATAAAGCTAAAAAAGTTATCCCAGGAGGAGTAAATAGTCCTGTTAGAGCGTGTATTAGCGTAAAAACTGATCCAATATTTATAGAAAAAGGAGAAGGTCCTTTTATTTACTCTGTAGATGATCAAAAATACATAGATTATGTTTTATCATGGGGTCCTCTTATTTTAGGCCATCTACACCCTCAAGTTAAACAAGCAGTAGAATCTGCTTTACAAAAAGGAACTAGCTTTGGAGCCCCATGCGAACTAGAAGTAGAATTAGCTGAATTAATAATAGAAGCTTTACCAAGTGTTGAAATGGTTAGAATGGTAAATTCTGGAACAGAAGCTACTATGAGCGCCTTACGGTTAGCAAGAGGCTACACAAAAAGAGATAAAGTCATCAAATTCATAGGCTGTTATCATGGCCATGCAGATAGTTTCTTAGCTAGTGCTGGATCTGGGGTGGCAACTCTTTCTATTCCTGGAACCCCAGGAGTTCCCTCTGATACAGTAGCCCATACCTTACTTGCAGAGTATAATGATTTAGATCAAGTAGAGACTCTATTTAAAAAACACGGAGATAATATTGCAGCAGTTTTAGTAGAACCAGTAGCAGGCAATATGGGAACAGTACTGCCCCAAAAAGGATTTTTAGAGGGACTGCGAGAACTTACTCATAAATATGGTAGTTTATTAATCTTTGACGAAGTAATAACAGGTTTTCGTGTAAGTTATGGAGGAGCTCAAAAATACTTTAAAATAGATCCAGACTTAACTTGTCTAGGAAAAATAATAGGCGGAGGACTTCCTGTAGGAGCTTATGGTGGGAAAAAAGAAATTATGGAACAAGTAGCGCCATGTGGACCAATCTATCAAGCAGGCACACTATCAGGAAATCCATTAGCCATGAGCGCAGGTATTGCAACTTTAACTCAACTAAAAAAAGAGGATTATGCTTCTTTGGAAAAAAATACTCAGATGTTGGCACTTAAATTAAAAGAAATCTTAGAGAAAAAAGGTTTACCTGTACAAGTTAACCAAATTGCATCGATGTTTACTTTATTTTTTACAGAAAACCCTGTAATTAACTTTAAATCCGCACAAAAAAGCAATCAAGAAATTTTCATTTCTTTTTATCAACAAATGCGTGCTGGTGGCATTTATCTTGCTCCCTCTGCTTTTGAAACAACTTTTAATTCTTTCGCTCATACTCAAAATGAATGGGAATTCACCTTAAAGGTAGCAGAAGATCTAAAATTTTAAAAGTTTACTTGACATGAGATTTTCTCCTACTCTAAATAAGAAGGAGAAATTTGTTCTAAAAAGAACAAACCATTTTTAAAAGGAGGTTAGAGCAATGAAAAGGTCTTGGTTGGTTGGGGCGATGGCTGCTGTGGTAGCTGCGCTATTTCTCATCCCCAATCTATGGGCAGTAAAAGCTCCTACTGGGGATATGTTGTTAACCCCACCTGCTGGAGTAAAAAAAGTGCGAAAGGGTCCTGCAAAATTCTCTCATGCTAGTCATGCTTCTGTGGATTGTAAAAAATGCCATCACACTTGGGATGGCAAGGGAAAAATTAAAAAATGTACAGACGCAGGCTGTCATGACATTGTAAATCCTAAAGGTAAAGAAAAGAAGAGCATTAAATACTATTATCAAGCTTTTCACAAAAACTGCATTAACTGTCATAAAGCAGAAAAGAAAGCAGGCAAAAAAACTGGCCCAACAGCTTGTAATAAGTGTCATGCTAAAAAGAAAAAATAACTGTTAATCTTTTAAAAACAGCGGAAGGCAATTTGTCTTCCGCTTTCTTTAAACTTTGGAGGCATATATGCCTGAAGAAAAAAATAAAAGCTTAGAAGAAGAAATTATTGAACTAACAGATATTGTAGAGGAGCCTGAAGAAAAAAAATCAGAAGATGAGTTCCCGTTAGAAACCGCTGTGGAAAAAGACGACTTTGCTTCTGATTTCGATGATCTGTTTGAAGTAGAAAACTCTTCAGAAAATTCAGAAGAAAAAAAAGAAGAAAAGGCTCAAGTTCAAGAAGAATCCACATCTTCTCAATCAGAAGAAACTCTAGACTTTGACGACCTCTTTGAAGAAGATTTAAATTTAGAAACAGAGGAGAAAAAAGAAGAATCTCTAAAAGAAGAAACCGCATCAGGACAAAAAGAGGAAAGCACTGCGCCTGCAGAAGAATCTATAGATAATTTATTAGAAACAGAAGAATCAGTGGCACCAGAAACTTCCCAAGATCTAGCTCAAGAACCTGAAGAAAATCTGGCTCAGCTAGAAGCAGAAGCCAAAGATCTTGATAAAGAGCTCTCTAATTTAGAAGAACTTGAAGACATGAATTCAGAACCAGAAGTACAATCCCCAACAGATCAACAAAGTGATTCTGGACAAGAAATAAGTGAAGAAAAGCTAGAAGCCCTAGAACAACGTATTAAACAAAAACTAGAAGAAAAACTTTCCAACTTAGAAGTAAAAATAGGGGAATTAGAAGCAAATTTAAATATCATCCAAGAACAAATTTCCAATCTAGAAACCAAATTGCAGGAAACACCAAAAGAAACTGTTTCTGATAATATAGAAGAAAAAGTAGAAACCAAAATTCAAGAAATCAAAGAACAATACCAGGGCTTGGAACAAAAAATTAAAGATTTTAGTGCAGAACTAATTTCAGCATTAGAAGAAGACACTAAAAACACAGTAAACAAAGTCATAAAAAGCATAGACTTTATTACCAGAGAAGATTTAAAAAATTTAGCTAAACAAATGCGTCTTGAATTAGAAGAATGCGTAACAAGCAAAGTCCCCAAGGAGGCTGCAAAAGTCATTAGAGAAGAAATTGCCAATCTATTGGCTAAACGAAAAAATAAAAAGTAAAAGATATTTCATACTTACTCTAAAAAATAAAAACTTGTTTTTTAAAGAGGAGGGCTTAATGGGTTCTTCTCTTGGCCGCCCGGCAAGACCTTTTGTTAGGTCAAAGCCATTCCCCCCTTCCGGGCGGATTTTTTATTTTATATTTTAAAATAAAAAAGGAAAATTTTATGGATAAACTACAAAAACAAGCGCTTCAAGTAGCAAAAGAAATTGTGGTTAAATTTATTGAAGTAGGGAGAATATCTCCCACCAATTTTCAAGAAAATTTTGCGAAAATCTATAATCATATTTTAGAAACTATCACCAAGTCCTGTGAATCAAAATCAGAATAATTCTAATAAAAAACAAAACGTAAATAAACTTTTTGCCAATATTGCACCGTGGTATGATTTTCTAAACCACACTCTAAGCTTAGGAATAGATTTTTATTGGCGAAAATGCTTAATTAATACCTTAAATTTATCTTCAAAACAAAGAGTTCTTGATCTTGCATGTGGCACTTTTGATGTAGCCTTGGCTATACAAAAAACCTATCCTTTGGTGTCTATCACTGCAGTAGACTATACCTTTGCTATGCTTCTAGCAGGCCAAAAAAAGATTACTAAATCAGCTAAAATATTTCCTCTTCAGGGAGATGGTAGATTTCTCCCATTTAAAAATGCATGCTTTGATGCAATAACCATTGCTTTTGGAATAAGAAATATATCTCCTAGAGAAAAAACCTACAAAGAGATCCTTAGAGTACTAAAACCTGGAGGGACTTTTCATATCCTTGAATTTGGTAGTGGAAGACAAAAAATATGGGGCGGACTCTATAACTTCTATTTAAAAAAACTTCTACCCTGGATAGGAGGACTTGTTTCTAAAAATAAGAGTGCTTACTCATATTTAGCTGACACTATATGCCACTTTCCTCAACCCCATGAACTTGCTTGGGAGATGACAAAAAGTGGGTTTAAAAAAGTAAAATATTTTCCTCTAACTTCAGGAATTGTTTATATTCATGTAGGAGAAAAACCTTAAGTTTTACAAAAATAAATAAGAAGGAGGCCAAATAAAATAGAAGTCAATCCCATTTTACGTAAACTTGCAGGGGATTTAGAAGCCAATAATCTTAAAACAGAAGGCATTCGCTCTGCCCACAAAAAATAAGGAATGCCTTCTAAAACCAAAGCCAATCCCAAAGCAGAAAAAAAGAAATCCCAATTGATATGCATATAAAAATTCTAAAGAGAAGTTTAAAAAAAGTCCAGTGGCATAAAAAAATAAAAAATTTGGAGGAATCTAAATGTTCAACTTTGAGGATCTAAAAAAGAAAAAAGAAAAAATTGCAGTGGTGGGACTAGGATATGTAGGCCTACCTTTGGCTGTGCATCTTTCCCATCACTTTGATGTTATAGGATTTGATATAAAACCAAACCGTATTAAAGAGCTTGAACAAGGCATAGATTCTACAAGAGAAGTGGAAGAAGAAAAACTTAAGATTAGCCAAATATATTATACCTCTGACCCCAAAGAACTTCAAAAGGCTAAATTGATCATTGTTGCTGTGCCAACCCCTATAGATAAATATCACCGCCCAGACTTAAACCCTATTTTAAGCGCAAGTAGAACCGTGGGCCAACAGCTAAGTAAAGGAAGCATAGTTGTGTATGAATCCACTGTTTATCCTGGGCTTACAGAAGAAAAATGTATCCCTCAATTAGAAAGTTCTTCAGGACTTATATGTGGACAAGATTTTTGGGTAGGATACTCACCAGAAAGAATAAATCCTGGAGATAAAGAACACACTTTGGAGACAATTGTGAAAGTTGTTGCAGGACAAACACCTGAAGTAACTGATCTTTTGGCTAAAGTATATGGAACAATAGTAAAAGCTGGCATCCATAAAGCAAGTTCTATCAAAGTTGCAGAAGCTGCTAAAGTTATTGAAAATACCCAAAGAGATCTAAACATAGCTCTTATGAATGAACTTGCTCTTATCTTTGATAAAATGGGTATAGATACACTCGAAGTTCTACAAGCTGCAGGAACAAAATGGAACTTCTTACCATTCAGACCAGGATTAGTTGGTGGACATTGTATCGGAGTTGATCCCTATTATCTTACTTTTAAAGCAGAGGCCATAGGCTATCATCCTCAAGTAATTTTAGCAGGGCGTAGAATAAATGATTCTATGGGAAAATTTATAGCTGAAAAAACAGTTAAACTACTTGTCCAACAGCAATGTCTTTTGGGACAAGTAAAAGTAGGAATACTAGGCTTTACCTTTAAAGAAAATGTGCCTGATTTAAGAAATACACGTGTTATTGATATTGTGGAAGAATTAAAAGATTTTTGTATTCATGTTCTTGTCCATGATCCTTTAGCTTCACCTGAAGAGGCTAAGCAGGAATACAATTTAGAATTATGTTCTATAGATAAATTAAAAGATCTTGATGCAATAATTTTAGCTGTTTGTCATGAAGAATATAAAAGACTTTCCGCTCAAGATTTATTAAAATTTTTTAAAAACCCCAATAAGGCTATAATTATTGATATAAAAGGAATGTTTTCTCCTATAGACTTTAAAAATACATCTATAGTCTATTGGAGATTATAATTTTATACCATGTCTCATAAAATACTATTTGTTTTTGCAACATTAAAAGAAGCAGAATCTTTTTTAAGTAAGAAAATACGCGTATCTCAAGGAGAGTTATATCGACTTAATGCTTCTAATTGGATTTTAGTTACAGGAATTAGTATTTTAAATAGTATTCTTTTCCTTTCTCTAACTATCCCCAAAATAAAGCCCAGCTTAGTAGTAAATCTAGGAATTGCAGGGACATTTTCTCCTAGCATTTATAGTTTAGGTTCTACTGTAATTTGTAAAACAGAAATCTGGCCAGAACTTGGTATATATATGCCTGCTGGGGTAAACAGAAAACTACTTAAATTTCCTCTTTGGGACACAATTGACAATAAAATCGATTTAAACCCAACTAAAATTTTACATAAATTTCAATTGAACTTGTCCTTTCCTAAAGTTACTAGTCTAACCGTATCCGGAGTCAGCGGATTTGAAAAACAAGCTCAGACATTAAAAAAAGCTTTTCAAGCAGATATAGAAAATATGGAAGGGTTTGCCTTGGCTTATGCCTGCTATATTTTAAAAGTTCCATTTCTTGAAATTCGTACTATCTCTAATGTTGTTGGGGTAAAAGACAAAAAATTTTGGGATATAGCCAAAGCTTTGTCCTCATTAGCTAAATTAAAGGAATATTTCCTATGAAAATCTTTAAAATAGCGATCTCTCCCTGTCCTAATGATATCTTTATCTTTGGCCCATGGATCCTGGGATTAACCCATGATTTAAAAAATTTTCATTCAAAGTTTGTTTTTAAAGATGTGGAAAAATTAAATAACTCTGCTTTTAAACAACAATTCGATTTAATAAAAGTTTCGGCTATCACAGGGTTAAAACTTACCTCAAAATATCAAATTTTACAATCAGGAGGAGCATTTGGAATACAAGATGGTCCCAAACTTGTTAGTCTGCCTAATACTTTACCTCAACATATTAAAACTATTGCAGTTCCTGGCTTAAATACCACAGCTTATCATCTACTTAAAGCTAGTTGGGCACAGCCTTTTAAACCAGTGCCAATGATCTTTAACGAGATACCTAACGCTATCACTCAAAAAATAGTTGACGCTGGTCTATTAATCCATGAAACTGCCCTTATTTATTTACAAAAAGGATTTAAACTTCTCCTAGACTTAGGTAAATGGTGGGAAAAAAATACAAACGGCTTGCCACTGCCTCTGGGAGTAATTTTATTACATAAAAAATACTTACATATTCAAAAAGAAGTTGAAAGCAAAATTCAAGAAAGTCTTGACATTGCCTACTTAAAAACACAAGAAATTAAACCACTACTACGAACATTTGCCCAAGAAATGGAAGAAGAAACCTTAAATAAACACATAAAAGCGTATGTAAATCAATATTCTAAAAAAATTCAATCGGATGGAGAAAAGGCTCTTATTAAACTAAAAAAAATAGTAGGATAGGACATTGGCGAATAATTTAATTAATTTAAAAAAATATTTAAAAGATGAATTACCTAAAATTAATACTTCTCTAGAGACTGAAATAAAGTCTCTCCCCCCTTTTATTTATAAGGTAGCTAAACATGTATTAAACGCAGGAGGGAAAAGACTCCGCCCTCTACTTACTATTCTTACGGCTAGAGCACTAGGTTATAATAAAAAAGATATTTACCCACTTGCTAGTGCATTAGAAATATTTCATTCTGCAACTTTAATTCATGATGATATTTTAGATAACGCCCATCTAAGAAGAGGTAAAACTGCATCACACCTTGTATTTGGTATAAAAGAGTCAATCCTAGCAGGAGATGGTCTATTAGCCCTAGGAAATCTTATTGTAGCTAGGTATAATAACCCTGCTCTAACCCACACAATATCTGAGGCAATTTTAGCCACTGCTTATGGAGAAATCCAAGAAATTAGTTTAAGTGGACAAAATATTACAGAAACAACATATTTAGAAATCATAAAAGGCAAAACAGCCTTTTTAATTCAAGCTGCTTGTGAATGTGGAGCTATTTTAAGCGGAAGAGATAAAGAATTTATTCTTGCAGCAAAAAACTATGGGCTTAATATAGGAATAGCTTTCCAATTGGTAGATGATGCCCTAGATTATACTCAAAATGCTTCCACTTTAGGTAAACCCAATTGGGGGGATTTAAAAGAAGGTAAAATAACCCTCCCTCTTATCCTTTATCTTAAAGAACTTCCCGACTTAAAAAAAGAAGAAACTCTCCAAAAAATACTAACTAACTCTTTAAATATAGAAGAAATAGAACAGATTGCCTTGACAATTCAAAATAATAAAATTGCTATTCAAGTAAGAGAAAAGGCTAAAACATTTTTAAGCTCTGCTAAACAAAGTTTAAAAGTTTTCCCATCTTCTAAGGAAACTACTCTACTGTTTGCAATCCTTGACTACATACTAGAGAGAGAGAAATAAGTATGAACAAAGGCAAAATACCAGCAAAACTCAAATTATCTCTTAAAGAGGCTATGTCTGCCACATTCCCACCTGCAATGTCTTCTTTACTGCAAGAAGCTACTAGTTCTGAACCAGACTTTAATAAACTAGCTCAAATAATTAGCTATGATCCTGCTCTTACTACTACTATTCTGACCTTAATAAACTCTCCATACTATGGATTACAAGAAAAAGTACATAATCTAAAACGAGCTGCTGTCATTCTAGGAACAAAAGAAATTTTAAAGATAGCATTGTCTGTGACTTTTCAAAAAAATTTAAGCCTTAAGTTTCAATCATGTGATGTCTTAAAGTATAGGACATGGAGGCAACTTGTATGGGCTGCAGTAAGCAGCGAAGTTTTAGCCAGCCTTCTATGTCCTGAAGAAGCTGATATCATTTATACAGCAACTTTGCTTAAAGATTTAAGTCTTCTTCTAATTTGCTGCCTTGAAGATGAGGAAGTAGATGAATTCACTCAAATATGTTATGATGGAGATAATTTAATTTCTTTAAAAAAAGATCAAATAGAACGTGAAAGGGAATTATGGGGTGTTAGCCATCCAGAAATAACTTTAGCTTTACTAAAAACGTGGAATTTCCCTTTAAATGAAATATTTCAAGGAATTAAATATCACCATGACATTGACCATGTAGAATCCCATATTCCTAGTGTCCAAGCCATGATCTTAGGCACATTATGGGCAGAAGCAGAGTTTGAGGATAGCTCAACAGTAGCTTTGTTCAAAATAAAAGAGTTATTACGCCTACTTTTAAACATTGATGATAAAAAATTTTACGAACTAAGGACTTTAATTCATACTAACTTTATTTCTGTATGTGAAACATTAGGTCTAAAAGAAGAACAAGAAAAAGTCTGTTTTTATACTTTTCCTATAGAAAAAATACAAAATTTTTATCATCTTCTCCAAGAAGTAGAAACTGCTAAAGATGTCCAAGAAGTTGCTCACTTAATTTCTAGACACTTCTTTTGGCTTTGGGGAATTAAAAATTTTTGTCTTGGACTTTCCTCCCCTATTACTGGCAAACGATTAGCTTTTGAAATCAATGAAGGCAAAATTAGTATTTTACAAGAAACAGATTGTGTTCCTGATAGTTGTTCTAAAATTTGTTCTAAAAAAACATGCCTTAAACTTAAGGCCAATAATAAGCTGTTTGGCTGTATTTGTTTATCTCAACCTGTCTCTCCTGATGAGAAAGAACTCCAACTTTACACATCTCTTTTAACTCAAAAATATAAAACATTTTATTTTCGCTATCTTGAAACCAAAGGAAAAGCGCTGGTCCTAGACTTAATTCCTGTAGGTATTATGCGCTTGGATAAAAAAGGAAAAATACTCCAAATAAATTCGTTTGCTAAAAAAATTTTTCAAGTAAAAAGTGAACTAAGGGGCTTAAGTTTTCATAATGCTATGAAAAATCTTTTGGGTTTAAAATTAGACGAAGAATGGAAATCTTTTTTACAAAAGAAAATTTCCTCTTACTCAAAACTATATTGTCCCTTAAGCCCAGAAAAAAGTATTGAAAATTCACCTTGTTTTAATTTTTCTGCCTCGTGGCGTATACTAGAAGGTACGGAACAAATTTTAGTTATAGTTCAAAATATTCAAGAAATTACCAATTTAGAAAACGAAATACTTTATCAACAAAATTTTTTAAAGGCTCTTATTTCTTCAATGCAAGATATTGTTTTAACAGTTGATCAAGATGGACGAATAATTTTCACCTCTCCTTGCATATCCCACTTAAAAGGAAAGAACTTCTTTAAAGTCAGTTCTCCTTCTTCTCCTATCAAGTTTAGATGGGGAAGGGAAATTTTAAAGGAACAAAATGTTCCTTTTGAAATAAATCTTTGTCTTAATGGTGAAAGTCTATCTCTAGAAATACTTGTTTCCCCCTTAAAAGAAGAAGCTTCTTACTTAGTTGTAGGCCGCGATCTTACTGTAATTAAAAGATTAGAACAAAAAATAAGACAACAAGCAGCTTTTGATCACCTTTCCAAGGTATATAATCGCCATCAGTTTGCAGTATTCTTGGGCAGAGAAATAAAAAGAGCTAGACGCACTCAAAAAGGTCTTGGACTTATATTTTTCGATTTAGATAAATTTAAAGAATACAATGATCTGCATGGACATCAGCAAGGAGATAATATTATTAGGCAATTTGGACAAATCCTTATAAAAAATTCTCGTCAAGGCTTAGATTTTCCATGTCGATATGGAGGAGATGAGTTTGTCCTTTTAGTATCAGAAGTAAGCAAAGAAGCTCTCGACATTATCGCTAAAAGAATAAAAAATTGTTTTGATAGATTATATAAAAAAGAAGTTTCTTTAAGCATTGGATTAACTACTCTCCGAGATAATGACACAGAAGAATCTTTTATTTCCAGAGCAGACAATGCGGCCTATAAGGCCAAAAGAATGGGTGGAGATAAAATCGTATGGGAATAATCCTATAGAAAATAAAAATAACTTAAGGAGTAAAATATGGCTCTTATTAAAATAGATGTTTCCCTAAAATCAAATATTAGAGATGTTAGAGGAGAAAATATCGCACGTAAGATTAAAAGTCATTTACATATTAATATATCCTCAGTTCAAATTATAAAAACATATACTATTGCCAATATAAATGAATCTGAAATCAAAACTGTTATAGAAGAACATTTATTATCTGACCCTGTATTGCATGTTGTAAGTACTTCTCCTTTAGCAAAGGATTTTGACTGGATAATAGAAGTTGGATTTAGGCCTGGAGTAACAGACAATGAAGGACGTACTGCTTCTGAAACCTTAAAAAAAGTCTTAAAAAATTCAAATATTAAAGTTTATACAGCAGAACAATTCCTTCTAAAAGGTGATCTTACTCAAAAACAAGTAGAACAAATTGCAAAAGGCCTCTTAGCCAATGAATTAATTGAAAGGTTCTATATCAAAAGTAAAGAACAGTGGGAAAAAGAACCAGGATTTCCTGTCATAGAACCAAAAGTAACAGGAAAAGCAAATTCTGAAGTAGAAATTATAGACCTCCAGACTCTTAATGATTCTGAGCTGCTTGAACTAAGTAAAAAAAGAGTATTAGCCTTGAGCTTAGAGGAAATGAAAATCATTCGATCTTATTATCAGCAACAAAATATCCAACAAGAGCGGAAGGCAATAGGTTTGCCTGCCAATCCTACAGATGCAGAATTAGAGTGTTTAGCGCAGACTTGGTCTGAACACTGCAAGCATAAAATATTTAATGCTCTTATAAAATATGAAAACAAGGAAAACAACAAGACTGAAATAATAAACAGCCTTTTTAATACCTATATTGCTGGAAGCACTAAACAAATTAGACGTATAAAAGGAAAAAAAGACTATTGCCTTTCTGTTTTTAAAGATAATGCAGGAGTTATAAAATTTGATGAAGATATTGATGTGTGTATAAAGGTAGAAACACACAATAGTCCCTCTGCTTTAGATCCCTATGGAGGCGCTTTAACTGGTATTGTAGGTGTCAACAGAGATCCAATGGGCACAGGTTTAGGAGCAAATCTTATTTGTAATACAGATGTATTTTGTTTTGCCTCTCCTTTTTATAAAGGAAAACTCCCTCCTCGTTTACTTCATCCGCGTAGAGTATTTGAGGGTGTACGAGAAGGAGTAGAACACGGAGGAAATAAGTCAGGTATTCCTACAGTAAATGGAGGTATCATCTTTGAAGAACGCTATCTTGGGAAACCCTTGGTCTTTTGTGGGACAGTAGGGACAATTCCACACAAAATTAAAGGCAAACCAGGATATGAAAAAAAAGCTCAAGTTGGAGATTATATTATAATGACCGGGGGACGTATTGGCAAAGATGGCATCCATGGGGCAACATTTTCTTCAGAAGAACTGCACGAAGGTTCTCCAGCCACAGCAGTCCAAATAGGCGATCCTATTACGCAACGTAAAATGTACGATTTTATTATGCGTGCAAGAGATATGGGATTATACAATGCTATAACTGACAACGGAGCAGGAGGTTTATCATCTTCCGTAGGCGAAATGGCAGAAGATACTGGAGGATGCGATCTAGATTTAAGCAAAGCTCCTCTTAAATATGATGGTTTAAAACCGTGGGAAATTTTACTTTCTGAAGCCCAAGAAAGAATGACACTAGCTGTTCCTCCTCAAAATTTAGATAAATTCTTAGAATTAGCCAAAGAAATGGATGTAGAGGCAAGTGTCTTGGGAAAATTTACAAATTCAGGAAAATTTTTAGTTCGTTATGGAGAAAAAATCGTAGCTTATTTGGATATGGACTTCCTACACCATGGTGTTCCCCAAATGCGCTTAACAGCTATCTGGCAAAAACCACAATTTCCTCAAATTGACACTAATAAAACAAAAATAGGTAACCATACAGAGTTTTTAAAAAAGATGCTTAGCCGTTTAAATATTTGTTCCAGAGAATATGTTATTCGACAATACGACCATGAAGTTCAAGGTGGCAGTGTAGTTAAACCTTTAGTAGGCTTAGTTAGTGATGGTCCTGGAGATGCCGCAGTAATACGCCCTGTCTTGGATAAAGAAAAAGGTCTAGTAATAGGCAATGGCATTTGTCCTAAATTTAGTGATTTTGACACCTACTGGATGATGGCAAATGCCATTGATGAAGCTATCAGAAATTGTGTGGCAGTTGGAGCAAATCCAGATTACATGGCTGGAGTAGATAATTTTTGTTGGTGTGATCCTGTTCAATCAGAAAAAACTCCTGATGGCTATTATAAACTGGCTCAATTAGTAAGGGCTAACAAAGCTTTGGCTCACTTTTGTCAAGCATTTCAAATCCCCTGTATTTCTGGAAAAGACTCAATGAAAAATGATTATACTGGAGGAGGGAAAAAAATTTCCATACCTCCTACTGTGCTTTTCTCCTTAATTAGTGTCATCGATGACATAAACTGGTGCCAAACCTCTGATCTTAAGCTTCCAGAAGAACATATTTACATTCTAGGTATCACTAGAAAAGAATTAGGAGGAAGTGAATTTTTAGACGAAATTGGCCTAAAAGGAGGGGAGGTCCCTTTAGTAGACGCTCTTTCTGCTCGAAAACGCTATCTTACCCTTCACCAAGCTATAAAAAAAGGACTTGTTACTGCTTGTCATGATTTGTCTGATGGGGGCTTGGGAGTAGCCCTAGCAGAAATGGCTATTGGTGGAAAATTAGGTGCCAGTATTGATCTAAGTTTAATACCTACTTGCGAAGATCTAACTTTAGAAGAAATTCTTTACAGTGAAAGTGCCAGTAGATTTCTTATAACCGTCAAACCAGAACATTCTCAGCAAATAGAATCTTTGTTTTGGGGGCAACGAATTGCTTTAATTGGAAAAACTACAGCAATACCTGAATTACAATTTCAATACAAAGGGGATGAAATTTTTAAATTAAATCTAGATGAAGCAGCTTACGCTTGGAAAAAGACTCTGGATTGGTAATTTTTGCTAACTTTTTATAATGCTTACTTATTTATTAAGTTTAAAAAAAGTAAAAAATGGAATTGGGTTTTATTCCACTCAACCCAACTTAAATTTAAAAGCACTTTTTGCATATCTTGAAAAACACCCTTTAGATTTATTTGCCCATAAATATCTATTAGAAGAACTTCAAATAAAAAAAATCAATGAACTTGAAAATTTTTTTAATTCTCTGCCAGATTCTGATCTCAAAAATTTATTAATAAAAGAACTTGTGTTCTTAAGTCCTAATATTGCAAATATCTTAAAATCAACACAAAAAGCCAAAAAATTTCCATCTCCTTTAGTTTTAAGTAAAATTATATACATGGAAGACCACGACCTACATCAACAATGGATAAATTATTTAAAATTCCGTCAAGACAAACCACAAAAACAAGCAAATATCCCCAAAAAATTTCCCAAAATTCGCCAAGCAAACAATATTCATAATAAATTTTCCTTACAAGCATTGCCCCTAATAAAAAAAGACTCCTCTTTTGACTTTAATACATTAAATTCTATTTATGAAAATTTAAAAAAACTACACCTATTTAAATCTAGCGAATACCAACACAAAAATGGATTAGCTCCTATAAATCTTTGGCGCAAATGGGTTTTCCAAAGAAAAATAAAAACTAGATTTTTAGAATATGTTTTTAAAGGTGAACAAATAAGCTTTGGAAGAGGATTTAATTTCGACCAAGCAAGAATCAGACTATATATGGAAATGGTTGAAAGATTTTCAGCTTATGCTCAAATTGAAGAAGAACATCTAACTAATTTATTAAAACCTCAAAAATTAGTTTTTGACTCTTATTCAAATCTAAAAAACAAAAAATTTAACTTATTAGATCCCAATTCCCTTGCATTAGATGCCCCTTACTTAGACGAAAAAATATTTTGGCTAAAAGGTAAAATATCTCTGCCTGAGAAAAATCAAGATATTTTAATTCCCGCCCAATTAGTATTTTTATTTTTTAATCCAGGAGAAGTATCTCTTATATCTAACCTAGGATCCACAGGCCTAGCTGCGGGCATAAATCAAGATCAGGCCAAACTAAACGCACTTTTAGAGATTATTGAACGAGATAGCGAAACTCTAAGCCTATATGATGAAAAAAACATTTTTCAAGTTGATTTTAACGGCTCTTTTTTTGAAAACTTTCAACAAAAACTCTTACAAAGAGAAATATTTGTTTATTTCCAAGATTTAAGCCACGTTCATAATGTTCCTTGCTTTAAGGCCTTTGTTTTAGATAAACACAACAATCTTATTAAAGGCACCGCTGCGAACCTAAATCCTATTTTAGCCCTAATAAATGCCCTTACAGAAATTCCCTATTCTCTAACAGATGAGCCCACCCAAAAACTAAATGCGCCTCTTAAAAAATGGACAGATTTTCAAAACTTTTCTACTTCTAATCCCACGCAAGATTTAACTATTCTAGAAAAGCATCTTTTTAAACAAAACATTTATCCTCTCTATGTTGACCTCACACACAAATACTTAAAGATACCTGTGGTTAGAGCTATCTTGCCAGGCCTAGAACCATTAGCTGACTTTGATTTCACCTCCCGCCTTCGCCCTAGATTAATTGCAACTTTAAAAAAAGATATTAAGTCTGACTAAATACAATTATCTCAACTAAAAATAAACTTATTTCCCAAAATAACATTTAGGGAATGTGCATTCCTTACAGTTGAGGCATAACCCCCCTTCAGCCATATAAGAAAAATCTTTTCTAGACACATCTAAACCAGCTAGTAATCTAGGAAGAATAAGATCCAAACTTGTTCTTTTAAAGAATAAGGCACAAGCGGGTACTCCTAAGACCTTTACCTGGCCAATCTTTCCAACCAAGGTCATAGCTCCAGGTAAAATAGGAGCTCCATAAACAAAATTTTCTAATCCAGCTTCAATAAGGCCTTTTCTAGTTACATCATCAGGATCTACAGATAAACCAGCCGTAGTAATAATTATATCAACTCCAGCAGATAATATTTTAGTGATTGCTCCCTTGATTTTATTTGTATCGTCTGGAGATTTTAAACTTATTACTACCTCACTACCAAGAGCCTTTACCTTGTTTTGTATTATAGGCTCAAATTTATCTTTAATATGACCATAAAATACTTCGTTTCCTGTTATTAATAAACCAACGCGTTTTTTTACCAAAGGAATTACTTTAAATATTGGCGTCTGTAAAAAACTAAGAGCCTGTAGAAAATACTTTTTAGCTAAATATAAAGGGATTGCCCTTGTTCCTGCTAACAATCCTCCTTTTCTTACTACAGAAAAACTCTGTCTACTCGCACACATAACATAAGGGACCTGATTAAAAGCAATCAAAGCCTCCTTATTAACCACAAATAAACCATCACGACCTGCCACTAAATTCACTTTTCCTTCACTAGGAGGCAACACCACATCTACTCCATCTCCTGCCATATACTTAGCAAATTCTTCAGCCACCTTATCTTCGTGAATAAAGTCTTTTTCGTCTGTTAGGGGAAGATATACATGTTTTTTCCCCATTTGTTGTAATCTACATAAATCTCCTACGGAAACTACATCACCTTTTTTAAAAACTGCTCCCTTACTTTTACCAGGAATAATTTGAGTAAGGTCATGCACTAATGGTTTACCAATAGCCTCTTCTATTTTAACAGTTTGCAAAGAAACTTCAGCTTCAGCCAACTCCTGATAAGGACTCTCTCCTTGACACGCTCTACAAATACTTCCATCTGCTGCAGGATAAGCCTCTTTACACAAAGGACAAACAGCAAAGCCCGATCTCTTTTTTTTAGCAACTAAATCAAGATGTACTTTAACTTTTTGCCAAGATAAAATTTCCTCTCCCTTTTCCATTATTTCATTTAAAATTTCCTCCAAATTTTGTTCTTGCTTGGGTTTTAACTTAAAAAACCACTCTTTTATTATAGGAGCACTATCTAATTTTTCGGTATCAACAAATACTCTTACTCCTTCTCCACTATATTTATCATACAACGTAAGTGCATATCTTCCCAAATGAAAAATTTTTAACCACCCATTTCCAATAGTACAAGGAGTTAACAACTGCACTGCATCTGGTAAGCATTTGGCACTCTCACAAATAGCATCAAATAATATGTCTGGAGAAAGCAGACTTTTTGCCTTTTTCACCATTACTGCTCCTAAAAAAATACCAGGAGCAGGACTCCCATGAAATTCTCGGACTAAATTTTTAAATTCAGAAAAAGAATATTCTCCTATCTTCATAATTTACCTCTATTCTTAAGTTAAAAAAAACATATGTTAGCTTAAAAAAATTATCCTTTAGAATCTTTGTTAATTATTTTTTATGCAAATCAGACCATGATAAAAATTCTTTCTCCTCTTTTACATCCTCTCCTATCTTAAAAAAAGAAAAATATGGTTTAATTTTACCAAATAACATTCTACTTAAAATATAAATGGGAATAAAAACTGATGAATAACCAACATTAAAATTTATAAAAGGAAGAGGGAAATCTATACCCGAAAATCTAAAACCAAGCCATCCTAAAGCAAAAGGCACTGGCCAAAGAGAGGAAGCAAACAGGGCTAAACTAGCAAAAAATGCCTTTCCAAAAGCCTCATTAGCTAAAGTATTGGCTGCTTTAAAATGTTTCTTACTTTTAACCATAATCGCTCGAATAGATAAAGAATGATTATCTAACATCTCCCTATTTAAGGAATCAAAATATGACTTGTTCGCCCGATAGATTATTACCATGGTAGTTTCACCAATCAACGTAGCAACAAAAGCCAAAACAAAATTTCCTAAATAAAAACCTAAAATAGGAATCTTTATAAGCCTAAAGAAAAAAATTAAATAAGGATCTATCGCCAAATAAAAATTAAATAACCAATTCATAAATATCTATCCTATCTTAAAATTAACTTTAACCACACTTTAAAAAAATAAATCAATCTATCGCTGTATAGTCTAGTTTACTTCTTCCCAACCTAAAAATCTGGATAAGGGCAAGTATGAGAAAAAAAACACAAAAAAAGGGCCTTAGGAACTCCTAAAGCCCTTTTTCACCTAACTCAAAAAATGACTTACAACCTACTACTAATACTATCTAGCTTTACGCCTTTCCCAAAGTTTCATAGATTCCATTTTCTTTCTTCTTTCCCGAGCTAAAGACTTGCAAACCAAAGAAGTATTCTTCTTATAACCCCATTTTTCTTTATATTCTTTTGGAGTTAACCCATGAGATGCTAAATGTTTTTTAGTTAATACTTTAAAACTCTTACCACACTCTAAACAAACAATAGTTCTCTCTTTAATAGCTTTTTTAGGATCTATAACAGGAGCTTGAGACGCATCTTCTCTACCTTCCACAACTCTTTTAATACCTTCTGCAATCTTGTGCACCATAGATGTAATTTCTTCTTCTGTCATTGAACGAACAGAAGCCTGTGCTTTAACTATGTCTAACGCTTGTTTTAAATATTCTTCCATCTCTCCCCCTCCTAAAGTTAAATTCAAATAACTTTAAAATCCTCCACCCTATTTTAGGTAGACTTTATTACATTTTAAAAATTTGTCAATAAGCATCTGCTTAAAAATATTTATATTTTTTTTATTTTAATTTAATTACAAAACTTAAAAAGAGAACGCTAAAAATATACAGTTGCCTATCAAAATTTAATTATAAAACAAAATTTAATTTTAATATTCTTTTTAAAATTAAAGATTTATACTGTTTTAGCTTACTTACTATCTAGTCTAAAAATTTACCTGTAAAAGTTCATATCTCTATTTTAAGATAATCCTAAATCGACTTTATATTTTTTAACATAACCATATGGATTATATGACTTTTTGGCTTTACGTAAGCCAATGTCCCCTAAATCTTGTTCTCTATTGACAAATTTAAAGTTATCCGCAGAGTTTTTTAAAAAGAGATAGTTAATTGCTTGATATATACCCTTTATTTTAGGACAACCTTTTTCAAAGTGTATTACCAAAGTCTCATGATCTAAAGGTTCAGCAATGGTATAAGCCACCATCTGATTATTTATCCAAATAGCTCCTCCAAAAAGATTCTTAAGTTGTTCCCAAGAACTAAGAACTCGAAAAATGGCTTTATTTTCTGCCTCCAATGCCTTTGAGTCTGCACACTCCTTCCATAAACACCATTCTGTTTGCAAAGTTAAGACTTCCTCAATATCTTTAGGTTGTAACTCTTTATAAACATAGTTATATTTTTTGAAAAACTGATTTAGTAAATTCTTTTTCTTGTGAAAACGATTCCCAGATAACTCAATTAATTCTTTCACTAAGTAAACATAATCCCAGTGTTCTCTCTGAGGAATAATCCTAATATTAGAAAATTGTTTTTCCCATATAAAAGCTAAACTACCTGGAACTCTTTCTAAAGAATATACAGGAAATGGAAGAGAAGTAAGCACGTTATTCCACTCTACTTCCCAATCTCCTACTGGGGGCCAAAAAATCTCTGTAGGAGAAGTTTGTTTCAGCCAAAGAAAATTATTTTTTTCAATTAGTTGTAAACCATATTCTTCTGCCCAACCAAATATATTGACAAAACTCAAATCAGAAGGTTTTTCTTGCATCTTGACAAAATAATTTAAATAAACATCTTGCCAACTAAGGCTAACTGGTTCAAATTGCATAAAAACTCCTCTAGCTTTTCTAAAAATTTAAAAAGGAAGCACTTATGAAAAAAAAACTTATTTCTTTTACTTATAGCCCTTGGTGGAATTTAATTTTACTCACTATCTCAGCCTTACTCATTTCTTTAGCCATTAAAGGAATTGGACTACATCATAACCTTATTTCAGGAGGTATATCTGGCCTTTCTTTAATTTTACATTATCTATATCCTCAGTTCAAAATATCTTATATCTTTTTTATCCTTAATGTACCAATCTTTCTTCTTGGATATGTATATGTGAGTAGAAGGTTTTTTTTATATAGCTTATATGGTATGTTTATTACTTCTGTATTTTTATTTGTTTTAAATTTTCAAATAAACATAAAAGATACATTTTTGGCAACTATAGCATTTGGCACTCTTTTAGGATCAGGTCTTGGATTTTCTTATCGCAGTCTTGGTTCAACAGGAGGCACAGACATTATTGCCATAATCTTATATAATAAATTTAATCTTAGAATAGGTCAAACAAACTTTCTTCTCACTCTAATTATCTTTAGCTTTGGCTTAAAGGTGTTATCCTTGGATTTAATATTATATTCTCTCATTGCCATTGGCATAGCAGCTTATGTGGGAGAATATTTCTTAGGTTTATTTAATCAACGCAAAATGGTAATTATAATAGCTGAGCAGCCAGAAAAAATAGTAGAAGAAATAAGTAGACGTCTTCATAGAGGCGCCACTTATCTTTATGGACAAGGAAGTTATAGTCATAAACATAAAAAAGTAATCTTAACTGTTGTAGATAGCGTGCAATTAAAACGATTAGAAGAAATTATTTTTTCTCTTGACCCTCACGCATTTGTAATTGAAGATAACACTTTAAACGTATTGGGCAAAGGATTTTCTAGACGTAAGATATATTAAATAAAAAAAGACTTTTTTCTAGACGTTATGTCTTACTTAATAGCTTTATTAACTGACTTTGGTCTAAAAGACCCTTATGTAGCAGAAGTTAAAGCAACTTTAGTGTCTTATGCCCCGAACATACAAATAATAGACATATCTCACCAAATACCTTCTTTTGATATCTTATCTGCTAGTTTTGTCTTATATACTTCTTATCATTATTTTCCTGCTAATACGTTATTTGTAGGCATCATTGATCCTGGCGTGGGAAGTGAGCGAGAAATCATTCTTGCTAAAACATCAAAATATTCTTTTTTAGTCCCCAATAATGGTTTGCTTAGCTTTTTTATATGGAAAAAAAATATATCCACAATTTTTAAATTAAACACAAATCATTTTGTTAATGCAAGCACTACCTTCCATGGCCGAGACATCTTTGCGCCTATAGCAGCAAAAATAATAACTGACTCCTGTCCTTCTTCTTGGTGGGAAAAATTCAATTTAAGCGATTTAATTAGTTTAAAAATACTGCCAGCCTGTTGTTCTAAAGACAAAATAACCGCTACTATTTGTTATATAGATAAATTTGGAAATGTTATACTAAACCTCGAAAATAAAAAATGGAGCCCTAAATTAGAACAAAAAGGAACATTTAGATCTTTTCCTCTAAAAGTAGTCCAAACTTACTCTCAACTAGCACCCAATGAAGTAGGAATATTGCCAGGTAGTCATGGCTTTGTTGAACTGTGCTTAAATCAAGACAATCTCGCTAAAAAATTAAATTTAACTGTGGGAGAATCTATTGAAATCTATTTCTAATTTTTTCACCAAAAAAATACAAACCGTTTTTAACGATTTCTCCCTTACTCTTTCATTTTTTACAGTTCTTGTTAAAACAGAAAAAATCGCCTCTGAAGAAGAGATGGCTAAAACTTGGTTCTATATGGTCCCCCTAGGACTTATATTAGGCAGTATAGCTGGGTTACCCTTTATTTTTCCACTCAAACCTGACCTTCAAGCTCTTCTTAGTTTAGTATTACTTGTATCTCTTACCCGCTGTTTTCATTGGGATGGATTTGCTGATCTTTTAGATGGCATAGGAAGCAATACACAAAAAGAAAATTTTTTTAATATCTTAAAAGACAGCAGAATAGGAGTATTTGGCGTAACAGGACTTATTCTTGGCATTTTAAGTATGTGGATACTTTTGAAAAACATTCATTCCTTTTGGGCCATTGTAGGACTTTGTGTTTTTAGCAGAGGCAACCTTATCTTTACAGCATGGACATTAAAAAAATGGGCTAAAAAAGGTATGGGAAAAATATTTTTTTCTTCTATTTCTTTCCAAAAAGTACTCTTAAACCTTATTCTTTCAGCTCTTATTATAACTATAATATTTGATATTTTAACTTATACTTTGGCCTTTTTAGGGCTTCTAATATGGAGTTTTTACCTTTTATTCCTTGCCAGAAAACATCGTGGCGCCAATGGAGATTTTTTAGGCGCCACAATCGTTTTTTCTGAAATCATTTTTTTGGTTGCATTATCTCTCCGCTGAACTTCAAATCATATCCACCCAGGGATTCGGCCTTTTGACGAAATGTGACGCTAGAAATAATTTCTAGTACCTTTTGTATGGCTGGCTCATTCAAAGTCTCTCGCCTTATAAGCAAATCATAACGTTCATCAACTAAAGGAATAAAATCTAAGTTCAAAGCCTTAGCTGCAGCCATTATCCCAAGACCACAGTCAGCAGTACCTGTTAAAACATTTACAGCTACAGCCATATGGGTAAATTCTTCCTGGTCATATCCTTTTATCTGAGTTGGCTTAATTTTCAATTTATTTAAATAATAATCTAATAAAATTCTTGTGCCTGCGCCTCTTTGCCTATTAATAAAAACAACATCATCTCTTACTAAATCTTCCAATGTCCTAATATTTTTAGGATTGCCTTTAGCAACTATAAGCCCTTGCTTTCGAATAGCTAAATTAACTAAAACAGTATCTTCTTCAGGTAAAATCTTCTCAATAAAAGGAAAATTATAATCCTCTGTTGCGGGATCAAAAAGGTGCGTTCCTGCAAAATGAGCATATTTATTTTTTATAGCTTTAAGACCTCCTAAACTACCAACATGCGCAGAAAACAAAAATACTGGCTCACCTAAGGACATTAGCTCGTTTTTCAATAAATCTAACAGATTATCATGGCTACCAATAACCACAAGCGCATTCTCAATCTCTCTTTTGGGCCTAAGCACTCTTGTGCTAACAACCTCTCCTTCGGAGAACCCCTCACTATTTTCATCTATAGAAATTAAACCTGTGGCTCTGCTAAGAGTAGTAATCATGCCTGCTCCTCTGGGTAAAGGAATGGATACATAACGCCCACCTACCTTACCTATCCCTACTCGTATAAATTCCCGCATTCCAAGCTTTGAAGGAAGAGGACGGGTTAATACTGTATTTATGGTTTCAAAATCATCCAAATTTTCTCCTCTTAACCAATAAATAAGTGGCCGAAGTAAATATTCAAAACAAATAACAGCACTCACAGGATAACCTGGAGCGCCTACTATTAACTTGCCTTCTCTACTAATTCCTAAAAGTGACGGCTTACCTGGCATTGCTTTAATGCCATGCACCACCACTTCACCTAGTGCTTGCATAACTTTTTTAGTAAAATCCTTGCTTCCTGCAGAAGAACCTGCTCCTATAACCAAAATATGCACTTCCTCTAAAAGAGCTTGGGTCTTTTTTACTAAAAGATCAAAATCATCTCCCACAGGAGGTATACGTACAGGCTCGCAGTCCCAATCCTCTAATAAACTAGCCAAGACTTGAGAATTACTCTCTATTACTTCTCCTGCTTTGGGATTCGGCTTTAAGGTAAAGTCCAAAACCTCATCTCCTGTAGGCACAATACCAACCTTCAACTTTTCCCTTACTTCCACTTCAAAAATACCTGCACTTAAAAGTGTACCTAAATCATAGGGACTTATTTTATGTCCTGCAGGGAAAATAAGCTCAGTAGCAACAATGTCTTCCCCAATACGCCGCACATGCTGCCAAGGAAATGCTGGTTTTTCTATACTAACTGTGTTCTCATCTAAAAATACTACATCTTCTATCATAATTACAGCATCAAATCCCTCTGGCAGGGGATTTCCTGTATTTATCTCGATAAAATCTCTATCTCTTATTAAAATCTTAGGATTTCCTTCCCGTGCTCCAAACGTATCATTTGAATGCACCGCTATCCCATCCATTGCTGCTGCATGAAAAGTAGGAGAGGAATAACAAGCAAATACAGGTCTGCTTAAAACCCTATATAAGGCCTTATCTGTGGGAATCACTTCTGATCCCAAAATATTCTTTTTACCTAATAATAAAGATTTGATCTTTTTTATAGCCTCTTCAATACTAACCATATTTAAATAAATATTTCTTTCCATTCTTATACCTCCCAGAAACATGTCTTTTTTGACTTAAAACACTCTTAAATAAAACGCCAGTCAAAAAATATATTTTCAGTTACAATCTAAAAAGAAAAAACGCACTCTTCATTTCAAAGAGTGCGTTAGCGCAAAGTTTCCTCTATATATTAGGAGGAGAGGATAAAAACAAATAATTCCAATAAATGACAACCTTATGTCAAAGAGATAGCATTATGGTTTCAATATCCAAGCGCCTATAAAAGCAGTAAAAGGAGCAGTTAGAACTAATCCAAAGCTACCAGACAAAGTTTTAATAACCTCAGCAGCTACATAAACCAAGTTAAACATATTTCCTACGGGAATGCCTTGAGCCATAAAAAACATCAAAAGACTGATATAACCTCCACAATAAGCCAAAAGCAAAGTAGTAACCATCGTACCCAAAACTGCTCGTCCTACTCTTACCCCAGACCATGCCAGTTGAATACGCGAGATATCCGGCCTTCTAAGCAACACTTCACTCATACTTGCAGAAATATCCATGGCAATATCCATGACCGCTCCTGAAGCGGCTAAAAAAATAGAGCCTATGTAAATGGCTGTTAAATTTAAATACCCAAAACCTGCATATAATAAAGGCTCAGAAAATGGCATAACCGCCCCATGTATCTTAGCTTGATATGTAGTATAAATAGCCAGTAAACAAGTAATTATTATACCAAGCAACGAACCAATAAGCGCCACAATTGCCTTTTTATTTAAACCTGCCACTAGAAAAATTATACTAGTGGTTAAAATACATACAACAACTAAAGCAATTAGTAAGGGATTAATTCCATCTAAAGCCAAAGGAATCAATATCTTCCAAAGTACCAACGCTGTAAAAATAAAAGAAATTAATGCCCTTGTACCAGTCCAACCTCCAAAAAAAATAATTATAAAAAGAAAACTCAAAAATAATTTCCACTCTAAATCTAACCTATAAATATCTTGCGGATGAACAAAAACAACCTCTCCCTTGCTATTAAGGGATAATACAACCAAGACCTCATCACCTACTTCAAAAATTTTGTCTCGATCCAAATAACCCATTAACTGGTTAGTTGCAGAAAATATTTTACCCTTAAATTTTCCGCTTAATATCTTTAATTTTACTTCCTGTGTTCCTACCTTAATTAGTCCTTGTTGATGTATATCTGTATTATCTATACTTAAAATAACACCTTTACAACGTATTGAAGTATTATCAATACGTTTTTCGTATTTATTTGGGATAAAAAACAAAATAATACTAATTAAAATAAAAATAATAGAAATAATTATCTCATTTTTTTGCATAATATTTTGCATAATATACATAATTGGGGTAGAAGTAAGTTCCTACCCCTTTTTAAAGATTACCAGTTAGCTACCAATTTAATCTTTTCACCTTGTTTCTCTACAAAATAAACTTTTGGCTTTATACCGAGACAGCGCATAATCTTTTTAGCAATATCTGTATTATCATAGTACCCATTAAATATACCTGCATTTACGCCTATAGCAGAAGTAGGTACAGGAACTGCTGTATGTTTATAAGATGTCCAACCAATTCCTGCTTTGTTATTTAGAATATGAGTAATTGTAACAGTAAGTGGATCATATCCACCATAAAGCAAATAAGTAGCTGGATCATGTTCATCTATATTATTTTTCATAGTCATGGCAAAGGCATTTACTAACTCTACAACCTCGTAAGGTTTTAAAAGAAGGGGATTGTCTGCTGACCCTGTAAATTGCAAACCAAAATATTTGCTAATAAGTGGCATTACATCTTCAAAGGTAAATTTTTTACTTGTTTTCATTTTTTTAACAAACTCATCTGTAAAACGTCTAAAAGAAAGATTTTGCCTATGCAAAATATCAAAGTACGTAGCATATTTAGTGCCTGCAAAACCTAAAGTTAAACCACCTGTTTCATGATCCCCTGTAACAACAATTAAGGTATCTTTTGGATGTTGTTTATAAAAATTATAAGCAACCTTTATAGCCTCATCTAAAGCAATAGTATCTTTAATGGCAGTTACAGCATCGTTGGCATGACAAGCCCAATCTATTTTACCACCTTCAACCATTATAAAAAAACCATGACGATTATCTAATATTTCAATGGCTTTTTCTGTAAGCTCAGCAAGAGAAATATCTTTATCTGTTTGGTCAATACTATAAGGTTCTGCAGCAGCATCTTGAAGCCATGGATTTATTACTACAACCTTACCATTTCCTTTTTTTAATTTTAAAAACATCTGTTTGTCTTTTATAATTTGATAACCACTATCTCTTATTATTTTCAAAGCATCACCTTGAAAATTAACACTATTTTTCTTCTTATTTAATGTATCTTTAAGTCCTCCACCACCAAAAAAATCAAAATTACTTTTTGCCAGTTGCACAGCAATATCATAATATTGATTACGTTTTTTTACATGTGCATAAAAACCAGCAGGTGTAGCATGATCAAGAGATACAGAGGAAATAATACCAACTTTCATACCCTTTTCTTTAGCCATCTCAGCAATGCTTTTCACTATCCTCCCATCTGGAGTTATACCTATCATTCCTATATTGGTCTTTATTCCACAAGCTAAAGCAGTGGCTGCAGCAGCAGAACCAGTAATAAATCTGTTAGCTGCATAAGTTGTAGTCATCCCTTGAGCAGGAAATGTGTTCATTAAAAGCTTCTTACCTAAATATTGCTCAGCAGCCACTCTTTGCGGAAAAGCCATTCCATCTCCAATAAACAAAAAAATATATTTTACCCTCTTTGCTTCTACAATAGAGAGTGTTGTAAAAACAAAACAAAAAATAAAAAATAAAATAAAAAAATTTTTTCCTTTAAACCATTTTTTACTCATACTTATATCCTCCTCTTATCAAAATATGTAAAAAATGGTTAAATAAGTAATGTTACAATATCGTTATCCAAATTTGACATTTTATAAAAATTAACCTGTTTAAACCCCTGACATAAAATTTTTAAAAAAATCTTGGATTTTATAATTTTTTAGGATAGCTTCAAAAAAAATATCTAAAATCTAAAAAAGGATCTCGCTATGAAGAAATTCATTATTATTCTAAGTTCTATTATTGCTATTTTAATTGCTGCAATGGTGGGAATATATTTTATGTTAAATACTATTATTTTAGAGGGAGTAAAAACAATAGGCCCTAAAATAACACATACAAAAGTGTATTTAGATAAAGTAGATATATCTATTTTTTCAGGAAAAGGTATTTTGTATAACTTTGCTCTTAGTAATCCTAAAAATTCAAAATTACCATATTTGTTTAAAGTGAAAAAGTTCTATATTGACTTACAACCAGCATCAATACTAAAAAATGAAATTATTATAAATAAAATTTTAATAGAATCTCCATATATTAGCTATGAGATACAAGGCGCAACATCAAACATTCAGAGTTTTCAACAAAAAATTTCTAAGAAAAACACATCTCAAGAAAAAATATCCAATACAGAAAACAGAAAAAATAAAACTACGGAGGGAGATAAGGACCCAAAAAGTGTATTTATAAAAAATTTTATCATTAAAAATGCAAAAGTAGAAATTTATATACCCAAATTACAACAAAAACGAATTGTTGTTATAGATAAAATCCATCTCACTAACTTAGGGGGTAAAAATCAAACACCTACTCAAGTGATAGAAAAAATTACTAATGAAATTATTAAAAAAATCCTACCCAACTTAGGATTAACATTTAAAAATTTAGGAGAATTAAAAGAAATAAAAAAAGAGATTGAATCAAAACTTAAAAAACAAGGAATAAAACAGAATCAATTAGATAAAATTAAACAAGAACTACAAAATCTTCAATTAAACTAATGCAGTTGTTCTTTTATGCTGCCTTTTTAAATCTTTAAAAAAATAATTCTCTTTATTATGAGAAGAAAGAGGATTTAATAAATCTACATTAAATTTTCTAAAATCATCAATATTACTTGTTACAAGGGTCAAGTTATATACCTGTGCAGTAGACAGAACAATGTTGTCAGGTAGTCTTATTTTCTTTAATCTTGGATTAAAGATAGATTGATATGTCTTCTCAAACTCTTTATTAAAGACAACTTGCCTTGCTATAGTAAAATCTGTATATATTATTTGAAAATTTTCTAAATATCGTTTTATTAAATTACATTCATAAGGAGAAAGCTCTAACGATAAAATTTCCATATAGGTAATAATAGAAAGACAGCTTTCCTTTACATAAGCTAATAAAAAATTAGTAGCTTCTTCATTTCCTTTGAAATGATAAATAAAAATATTAGAATCAATTAAAAAACGTTTACTATTTCCACTCATTTCTCATCTTCATTTGCCATTTTATAGGTTCTATATTTTTATCTGCCAACAATCCTGAAGTGAGCTTAGAAAGATCAAAAAATTCACTTCCACCCAATGGCTGAATAACTATTTCTACTTCTTGATTAAGATATTCATCTGGGAGTTGGATAGTATATGTATTTTTATTTACTTTAACGACTTTTCGCAACATATAACTCCCCTTTTTTACATTAACCTCTAAAATTTATTTTTTTATATCCTTTAAGTAAAATTGTGTCTATACTATTTACAAAAACAATAATGTTCCTATTTTGTTCTTAAGTGACACTAAAAATTCCAGCAAATGCAAATACGGATTAAAAAAATTTAATCGCATTAATAAATTGTTTTTTGGCAAGCTCAATATCTTCATTAATTATTTTAACCAACCTCTTAGCATTAAAAGGTAAAAGTTGCCTTTCAAGCCTATTTTCCCAAAAACTATCCCGATGGCGTTTTTTTAATCTCTTTCTTAAAGACTCAGGACTTGCTGTAATAAAAAGAGTTAATACATTTTTAAACTTTTTCTCAAAATCATTAACCTTAGTCCTGGAAATGGAGATTACAATTTTTTTTCCATTAAGCTCAACATTATTGAAACTTATTCCATACTGATAATTATATGCTTCCCAAGTAGTAAAGAAAAAATTTTGTTGTTTTAAAATATAGAATTCTTTAGAAGAAATATAATAATTATCCTCGTACTCATCTGACTTTCTGGTAATATAACGTTTTAAAAAAATAATATTTTTATCTGCAGAAAATTTTTTCTTAGCATACCTTATAAGGGTATCCTTGCCAGCCCCACTAGGACCAACAACTAAAATAATTTTACAGTACTCTATTTTATCAAAATCCTTTTGCATTATACAATTTCACCTTTAGAGAAAAGTCCATACCTATTCCATAAAAAATCATCAAACCATATTACCTTTTCTTTTACAAAAACTAAATTATAGATGCATCTAATTCGTAATCCTCAAAAACAAATTTTAGAATATCTTATTATATTGCTATTTTATGTTTGACAACAAAAAAATTTTTTATTTAAACATCGTTAAACCTTTAAAGCGGGGGAGATGATGAGAAAATGGCTTATACTTATTATTTATATCAGTATATTTCTATTTCCTGCTAATACTTTGGCTCAAAACTTACCACTACAAAACTTATGGAATGAACTGCAACTATGTAAAGGCGAAATAAAACAATCTCAGAATTATTTTATTTTTCAAAATACTAATATTTATGGAAACGCTTGGATATGCAAAAAACAAAAACTTTCCCCTCTTGATAAGCTTATTCCGATTTTAAAAAACAATGGATTAAGCATATTAACAAAAACTTCTGAAAAATTAGAAGCAACAAAAAAAATTCCTGAAGGAAAAATTTATATTCGATTTAATAATGATGAAAATCAGATTTTAATATTAAAACAATATATCATATCTTTAAATAATGATACATTAGATATAAATTTATCTTCTGAAGATAAATTTTTCTTTTATCTTGATTATCCTAAAGATGCTTATTTATCCCTAAGTATAGAAATACCTAAAAAAGCAGAGATTAAAGTAGAAGCTGAAGCTTATTTCAAAAATAAAAAACTGGTTAAAAAAGTTTCTTATAATAAAGTATTAAAATCTGAAGAAAGTCTTCGCCATATACTTTATGATTTACCGCTAGTAGCAGGCCGACAATTATGGTCTATTTCAAAGTATAGTGGGTCTCTACCTTTAAATATTAAAATTTCTCTTTGCAAAGAAGGGAAATTAAGTCCTATTCCCAATGGAGATAAAATAGGTGGCATTTTTTTAAAAAATGTTCCCTATGGCAGAGCAAAAGCAATAGCCGAAAAAGGTGCAGAATATTTACACTCTGCCATAACAGACGATAATTTAGAAGGAGATTTAACTCCTAACGGAGATGTAGTATTTTGGCTCGCACCAGGGTATTGGAAACTTAAAGTTCTTCCTTTTCAAGATGAAGAAGTAAGTCATTTAGAAACCCACCTTATCCCTGTTTTTCCCGGTTACTTAACTGAAGTAAATTGGCCTGCTTCTATTGCTCGATTATTTAGCCGAGACGATAATGTTCGCTTAGAAATATTAAATTTTGGAGCTAAACAAGAAAATGGATATGTAAATATTTCTCTCTTAAATGTAAAAAAACAAAAAATTCTTCCTAAGCCAAAAGATATTACAATCTATGAAGCAGGTTTGGCAGGAAAGACTTTATCCATTGAACGCCTCAAAACTCCACCTGAGATAGTGATATTGCTCGATTCTTCTGGATCTATGAAAAAAACTATGAAAAAAGCTCTGCAAGCTACAGCAAAATTCTTACAAGGATTGCCTAAAAACTCTAAAATTACATTAATAGATTTTGATACTCAACCAAAAACAATTGCTTCTGGCAATCCACAAAAAATTTTAAAAGCTCTTAAAAAAATAAAAGCTAATGGAGCTACAGCTCTTTATGATGCTGTAATACAAGGCCTGACGCTCCTTGAAAAAGCAAACAGACCTACTCTTATCTTATTTACTGATGGAAAGGATTCCAATTGGAATGACTCTGGCCCTGGAAGTAGGGCTACCCAAAAACAAGTTTTTGCTGAAGTAAAAAAACATAATATCCCTATTTTTACTATTGGATTTGGCAAAAAACCCGATACCTCTACTCTTTCTAGACTGGCGTCCTTAAGTGGTGGAGCCTATTATTCAGCTTCCAATACCAAAGCTCTAGCTAAGGTATTTGCCAGAATTCAAAGCAATTTAGGTCATCAATGGAAAATTTGTTATAAACGTCCTAAGCAAGGAATTTTAAGCACCAAGCCAGTTTTAGCTTTAGTAGTAGATAATAGCGGTTCAATGGAAACACGTTTAGAAAAAGTTCGTCAAATACTACACGATTTTATTCAAAAACTACCAAACAATTTCTTAGTTCAACTTTTTATCTTCAGCAACAATGTTGAGGTAAAGCAAGTACTTACAGATAATAAGTTAGCTTTGCTCCGAGCAATTTCAGAGATGAAACCTCTCTCGGCAACAAATATTTTACACTCAATAAAATGTGCTTATGTGTTTTTACATTCCGTTCCTAGCAACAATCGTTACCTTGTCTATATTACAGATGAAGCTTTGGATGTAGAAGAACACGAGAGGGACAAGCTCGATCTTTTCCTTCAAAAACTCAAAGATGATGGGGTCAAATCTCTTTTTGTAGGCATGATAGATCAAGATAAAAACCATGTTTTTAAAAAAGCTGCCAAGTTAACAGGAGGCAAAGCAGTATTAGCTCCAACTCCAGAAAAATTGAAAACTGCTCTAGAAAATTTGGCAAGCACATTTCAATCTAAAGAAGAAGCTTCTCACCTCTTAAGAGTTGTATTTAAAAGTAGAGACAAATTTGGACGCAGCAGCATTTATTCAGCAGCTACAATATCCAATTTACAACTTCCAACAACCTCTAAAAAAACCCAAAATCCTGAAGTAGTATTTTGGAAAAAAGGAGAAAAATTAAGACCGTATGGAGGAGAAATAAGTAATCTAATTACTGGTGATGATATTATTGGAAAACAAGTACAAATTTTAAAAAGAATCCCCTTAAATATAGTAGCCAAAAACAAGGCTGTAGAAATTAAGCTCAAAGAAGCAGTATTTATGTCAAAATTTAGAGGGATTACTCCTCCAAGAGGAAGATTTCTCGCTCTTACCTTAGAGTTAAAAAATATTTTAAAACCTCAAAAAGTGATTGTTTATCCAGATGGTTCTGCTCATCCTGCTAGCTGGATAAGTGGAGGCTCTACTAAAAATGCACGTATAGAAGAAAAAATTCCAGATTATCTCATACCTGACGCTAAAATGCACTTTTTTCTTTCCTGGAACAATAAAACCAGTTTTCCCCTTTCAGATGCTACTTATTTAGCCCAAACACCTTTAATTTTGCCTTCAGAAAATGAAATATACCTAAAACCAAATCAACCAATCAAAGGGACATTGATTTTTATTGTGCCTAATGATTTCATGGAACAAAGTGCTTTACATCTTTATGATACTGCCTATGGACATATTGATTTACCTATTAGTGGCATTCTCAAAATAAAACATCAAGAAATTACTAAACTCCCGAAAAAAGTAAAAACAAAATTATCTGACACCTTTACTCTAACGGCTGATGCTCTCAAAGATACTGCTCAGCTTTTTGAATATAGGCCAGAGGAAAAAAATGTCTATAGGATAGTAGAGTTATCTTTACAATCAAAAGTACAGGCTCATTTAGCTATTAATCCTAAAAAACGCTTCTTTCTATCTATTAACACAGAATACGGACCCTTTATATTTAAGCTACACCCAATAACTCAACGCATTCCTTTAGGATTTTATCATTCCAGACTAATTACTCCTGGATCTTATAACAAACTAAGACTGGTCTTTGAAATACCAAAAGCACTTAAGAACAATCCTTGTTCTCTGTTAGTAGATTTAAAAGGAGGAAATGTAACATTACCTCTTAAAAAAACTAACCTCAAAGCCCAGCAACCTCTTACTACTGTTGAAGGTGATGGTATTAACTTAAGTATAAATAATATCTATAAAATAAATGCTAAACAGATTATTGTTGATATTACCTTAAAAGACAAACCAGATGACTCTGCTACTGCTTTATCATCTTTCATAGGGCTTAAATTTACTCAAACTGCGCGAGCACGTCTTAAAAAACTTGTTTCTCAAATCGAATCTTCTTATATAAAAAGAAAAGGGTTAGGTAATTTTGGTCGAAATATAATAGACATCCCTTCAGGAGATATATCTTATGATATAAAAAATTTCTTAACCACTGTAAGTTGGGAAACAATCGTCTTAAATGGGCAATCAAGAAGATACTTTGTTTTCTTTACCTTGCCAGAAAAAACTAAATTTTCTGATTTTGTACTTGTTTCTAAGATTTTTAAAAAATTAAATTATCCCTTAACATCCCCCAAAAAATTCCCCTTTTCAAACTTATTAACCAAAGTATCTAAATATGAAACAGATGATACTTTTACTCAAGAACTTGCAACAGTCCTTGCTAAATTAACCCAAATCAGGAAAGCTCAAGGCTTTGTCAAACCTGGTAGTATTAAAACCGCAGCCACTACCTTAGATGGGACTAAGCCCACAGGACTTCCAATCTCTCCTCCTTCTCTCATCCAAGCAGGAGGGAAAACATGGGAAAATATTAAAACCATTACAGACCTTAAAAAAGCCATTAAGCAAATAAAAATTATCCCTTCAAATTGGCGCGCCTGGAAAGTAGTTTATTCCCCTCAAGCAGTATTTACTCAAGGATGGTGTACAGAGAATGAAATAGCTTTTATGGCAGAAAAGATTTTAAGCAAACAAGGTTTAGAAGTTTCTAGGTTAGTAGTAGCTTTAAATGATAAAGGAAAACAAGCTATTAAAAAACTATATAAAAACCAAAACGTAGATTTATATGAACTTCCTGCCCTAGCTTATGAAGATGATTTAGGGAAAAGACACTTTCTTATTTTCCCTTGGTTTAAAGAAAAACAGGAATTAAAATCTTTTATAAAAAATATAAATGAATATACTTCAAGCTTCCCAAGCGTATCTATAGAAGTAATTATTGAAGCAAAACCCCTTTCTTCTAGCCAAAACCAAGTAAGCGCAATGCTCACTGATGCTTTGGCGGCAAAAAATGAAGAACATCTAGAATCCATCACCCTTTTATCTCAAAAAATATCCCTTTCCTCAGCCAGCACAGATGCACTAGACTTGGGATTTGCTGAAACAATGAACCCAACCAGCGGAAAAGTTATCTTTGCTATTCTAGACACTCCAGAAGGGCGAAAAATAGGCGAAGAAAAATTAGAATTAACAAAATACGAACCTAAAAGGATTCGCTTAAAAATATATACTCCAACAGATACATTGGAAACTATAAGAGAGCTAAAACCTAAACAATGGCCTACAGAATTTTTCTTTGTAATAGGAATTAATATGCCTGATTTACCATTGTCTAAATTAAAACAAACAAACTCTATATGGAGCACAGCATATAAAAAAGCAAAAAATCCAGATACTATTTCTAGTCTAAAATGGCTTGGTAGAGGAATATTAGCCAGATTTGTAGGAGCACAAACTACTTATGAACAAAAATTAACAGCTAAACTTGGCTTAAAAGCAGTTCGCTTAAAAACACCAAGAATACTCATAACAACATTTCAGGTACTACCTACATCTAAATCTAAAAAATACTTAACTAGTTTAGATCTACTTTGGCCTTATCCAAAGCTAAGAGGACCAGAAAATAAACAAAAAACCTTTAACAGCTTAGCAGGATTTTATTATAGTTTCTTAGAAGCCAAGGCTTTACCTAAAGGTAAAGGAATTAATGCCTTTATTCTATTTTCAAAATTTCCTAAGAATACCAAACTAATCCCTATTTCTCCAGAAGACATGGACACTTTTGCAACCAATTTAAAAAACACAGGGTATCCATATACTGTTTGGCATCACATGAAAAATTGTAAAAACATAGTACTTTTTCCGAACAACCCCCTAATCTTTGGAAACAAAGCCAAAATAGCTTGGCTAGAAATTGATCCAGATACCTACCGAGTATGGTCCTTTTTAGATACAGGAGAAAGAGGGGCAACAGAACTCATCTTAGGCGAAGACATCGCAGCCATAAACGACTTCTTAACAGGTTTTTGGATGGGAGTAGAAGTTTCAGTATGGTCAACCGCAAGCTTTTCTTTGGTATTAGATAAGTGGTCAGAAATTAAAACGTGCGCTCATGGTTTTGCTCGAAGTCTAGCATCTTATTTAGAAGCTGCAACCCAACCAAAAGAGGCTTTAACTCCAAATACAGAAAAAATCCAAGCTGGTTTATCCGGAAACATCCCTGGAATAGCAGGCCTGTCATCGTTTAGTTACGATTGCATAAGCTCACAAGAACTACAAAAACAACTTCAAGAAGACGCAGAGGCTCAAGCATGGACTTTTGAAGAAGGAAAAGAAATTTTGGATTCTAGCAGCACATTTAAAGAATTAGGTCAAAACACATGGGATAAATTTAAGGAAAAATACTTAGGCTTCACTAATGGATTTAAAAAAGGAGTTGATTGGTATTTTGGAGGATAAAGTTATTAATTAAATTTATTAAAAACATTAAATAAAAAAATGAGCAGTGCAGAAGTAAGTCCATGGCTCATTTTAGGAGCAAAGGGACTAGAATATTGTTTATATTTAGGAGGATTTTTTTTAACTCTTAAAATAATATTATCTATTATCCAGTCTAAAAAAGAAGATGTAGAAAAAAAATTTGTAAAGATACTCTTTATTATACTTGCAATAAATTCTATTGCTGTAATGCTCTTTTTTAGTTTACCTGTGATCAAAGATAGTTTTAATTTTTTTCTTCATGATAAAAAATATTTAAAAACAACAAACTGTAAAGTAAAATCTATTTCCAAGCCAGTATATCTACCTATATCTTATTCCAATGGAATACTAACGACAATAAATATTTTTAAAAATAAAAGAATCTATTGTGAAAATAAGTTAACAATAAAAGACTTAAGTTATTTTACCCATTTTGAATATCAAAAAGGACATACCTATATTATTACATATCTCCCATCTACTAGATTTATGGTAAAAATTAAAAAGATTAAACACTCTCAAAAATAATTTCTCTAAGCGTAGCTACACCTGAGCTTTTCACAAACTTACAACATTTCTTATATTTTTTGCAAAACTTTTTAGTTAATTTACATGCACCATGACTATTACAATTAAGAGGACAAAGAATAATATCTGCTTTTTTTACCATTTTCTCCAACTTTTTAACTCCACTTTTTACATATCCATCATGATACATAAATTCAAAATTATAAGACTCTATTAAATCTTTATAGTGTCTTTTTAATTTAGTAACTCCTCCAACAATTAATATCTTTTTGCAACAATGCCTACAACCACACTTTTTGCAGCAATTACAATCTAGTAAAAAATCATTATCTATATTTTTTTTGCACTTACACATAATCAATTCAATATAACGTTTAAACTCAACCTTTGAAAATAGTTTTGACGATTCTTATATCTTAAGGAAACAATTTAGCCGTTAAAGTAGAGGCCACTTTGCTTCCTATAACTACAAAAATAGCAATAATTAAAGTTTCTACACCTGCCTTTAAACTAACAAAACTTAACAACAAAGCAGATAAAAAATCAGTCAGTATTGCAAAACCCAAACCAGCTAGTATTCCATACTTTCCTACTAACCAAGTTAAAACAAACAAAAAAGGGATACTAATTAACGCTCCTCCTAAAACCAACACATAAATAGAACACTGGGGAAAATTTTTATGAATAAGAGTGGTCATAGCTGCCATACGCGGACATAAAATAAACAAAGCAAAGGCAAAAGTAGGAATTAATAAATGTATAGATTTGTCCATTGTTATTTCCTTTAAAAATCTAGATAAACATTATTTAAAGCTTATTAACGACTCTTACCACTTTATCATTCAATTAATTTATTATGTTTTCTTTCTAAAAAAATTCCTTGCTCTTTATCCTTTGTTAATTGTAATCCCATCTCTTTAAATGATTTAAAGATAAATCTTTTTAATTCCTCTTTTTTATCGGTACTTGATATGGAACTTTTGATTTTTATACACATTTTTAATCTCCTATTTTTTAAAACTTTTATTATAAAAAACAATTTTTCCTTTAGTTTTTTTTGCTTTATAAAGAGACACATCTGCTTTTTTGAAAACATCATCTAAATAATCTTTTAAATCAAGACTATTAGGTAAATTTATTTTTTCTACATTCACGATTCCACAACTAAAAGAAATTTCAGCCAACTTTATCTCATTTTGAAACAATAAAAACATTCTTTTTAAAACTTTTTTTACTACTTCCTTCTTCAAAGTTTTTAAAAAAATACAAAATTCATCTCCACCATACCTACAAGCAAAATCAACTTTTTCTCGAATTGAAAGCAAAATTATCTTGGCCAGTTTTTGTAGACAATCGTCTCCCACTAAATGTCCATATCTATCATTTATTCTTTTAAAATTATCTATATCTAAAAAAATCAAAAAACCTGTTTGTCCTTGGCTTAAGATATTATACATTAATTTAAAAAATGCTTTTTTATTATAAAGACCTGTCAAACTATCTGTACATGATGCTCGAAGATAAAAACGTGCCCTCTCCTCAACTTGCTTTTTTTCTTTTTCAAGTTTTAAATATTCATTAACTATAGAATGTATCATCCAATTTATATCCCTTAAAAACTTTACAAACTCATCTTCATCTTCACCTTCTGGTGGCAATTTGATAGATACAGAAAAAGTTCCTTCCTTTAAATCTTTTATAACCTTTCTTATTTTATTTATATTATTAAAAAACAAAACATACATAAAAAATTTAATTATGGGACGAAAAAAAATTAACATAACTGAAACAAAAAAAATAAAGATATATTTTAAAAATTCTATATTTTTAACTTCAATAAAATATACACCTATTAAACAAAAACAAATAACAGCAACATAAAAGCAATAAATAAATATTTTAGTTAAAATCCAATCTTTGTATATTTTAGCATGAGGTTTATAAATTATCTTAGCCATAATTTACTTCTTCTCTAAGAAAGAGCATTTTTTAAATCTACCTAAATAAAATCTTATTGCCTTTTCTGCTTTCAAGAATGCATCTACTGCCACTGGACAAAATTGTTTACCTTTATTCAACAATATCTCTCTTTTAATTTCTTCAAAACCAAGTCCCCGACGATATGGTCTATCTTGAAACATTGCTGAAACAGCATCAGCCAAAGAAACCACTCTTACACTAGGAGGAATATCTGTCCCTTTAAGCCCATAAGGATAACCATGCCCATCAAATCGTTCATGATGCAGTAAAACAACCTCTTCTATCACACTGCCTAAGCATTCTTTTAAGGCTGAAATAATCTTACATCCTACAACTGGATGTTGTTTTATAAGTTGCCATTCTTCTGCATTAAGTTTTTCTGTTTTTTGGAGAATAGAGTCAGGTATTGCTATTTTGCCAATATCGTGCAAATGCGCTGCAATGTGTAAAATTTCTTTTTCTTGGGAATCAAAGTGCAGGTAATTACTCAAAATAGAACTAATATCTGCAACCTGAACAGAGTGCAGGTATGTATGTCTATCTCTTGCATCTAAAGCTGTTCCTAAAACTTCTGCCAATTGATGAAAGATTTTCGAACATTTATCTAAGTTTCTCAATTTAATATTTTTATCAGACTTACTATAAGGTGTTAACATCTCTAAATTATACATTATATTTCATACCTCTTATTTATAATTTAATAAAATATACCCTATATTCAGGCCATTGCTATCTAAGACAATGGCCTGAAATAGGAGGGAGGGAAAAGGCATAAAGAACAATTATATCAAATTAAATAAAAGACGATAAACTAAAACAGACAAAGCAAAAGCCAAAGAAGTATTAAAAAAAACTCCGAATATAGCCCACTTCCAAGAAGTCTCCTTGGCCATAGCCACAACCGTAACAAAACAAGGAGCATACAAAAGGACAAAGACAATCAAACTAATGGCAACGGCTTTACTCCATTGAGGATCAGCTTGTAATTGTTTTACTAAAGGCTCTGCTTCTTCTGGATCTACCTCGCCCAAAGAATAAGCTGTGCCCAAGGTAGATACTATTACTTCTTTAGCAGCAAAGCCTCCTATTAAGGCGATATTTGTCTTCCAATTAAATCCTGCCCATCTTGAGACAGGTTCTAAAAATTTACCCAAACGCCCAGCAAAAGAATTTTCTAAAGAAGCTTCTGCAAGTTGATCTTCCAAATCAACAATCTTTGTCTTTAATTCCTCTCTATCTGCTTCAGTTGAAGCTGCTTGCATTTGTTGTTCTAAGGCTGCGATCTTTTGCTCAAAAAACTGTAGCTTTTCTTGTGGTAATTGGGGAAAAGTCATACTTGCCCAAACTAAAACAGAAATTCCTAAAATTACAGTACCTGCCTTTTTAATATACATCCAAGCTCTTTCCCAAGCATGGATCAATACTCCCTTAATACTAGGTAACCTATAGGGTGGAAGCTCCATCAAAAAAGGAGTGCTAGCGCCTTTAATAACAGTAGATCGCAAAAACATAGCAGTAATAAGTGCCATTGCCCAGGCGAACAAAGTAATCCAAAAAAGAACATTTGCTCCATTATTAGGGAAAAATGCAGCTGCCAACAAAATAAATACAGGGACTTTTGCCCCGCAAACCAAAAAAGGGCTGACTAATACAGTAGCTAATTTTTCCTTTGGACTCCGCAAAGTCCTTGTAGCCATAACTCCAGGAACTGCACACCCTCCCGGTATTCCTCCAGAAACAATAAAGGGCATAACAGAACTTCCATGCAAACCAAAAAAACGAAAAACCCTATCCAACATATAAGCCATTCTAGCCATATATCCTAAGTCTTCCAAAAATGAGATCCCAATAAACATTACCAAAATTAATGGCACAAATCCCATAACACCACCAACACCATCAATAATTCCAGAGACAACAAGCGACTGCAAAAAACCCTCAGGGATTAAATTAGTCGCAGTATCTCCAAGCCAGCCAAAAAAACTCTCTAACCAGCCCATAGGGATTTCACCAATTAAAAAAGTTAACTGAAAAAGACCATACAGTACCAAAAGCATCACCACAGGGCCTAAAACCTTATGAGTCAAAAACATATCAATTTGCTCAGAATACGAACGCCGCTGTTGACTGCTTATTTCTTTTTTTAAAACTCCTTGCTTGAGCAAAGAAGCAATGTATCCATATCTATAATCTGCAATAACACTTTCTATATCTGTGCCTAGAGTTTCTTTAATGTGTTGCTCTAATCTGGACCTTATTTGCAAAAGTTGTTCACTCACAACCAAAGAACACTCATTACCCTCTTTAATAATCTCTTCATCGTTTTCTAAATATTTTATGGCCACCCAACGCAAAGGATATTTGGTTTCTAAAAAATGATGTTTTTCCATTAACTGCAACATTTGCTTAATAGCCAATTCAACATCTTCTCCATAAAACACCACAAGCTGAGCTCTGTTTGTACCCTCTCTTTTACCTAACCCTAATTCAACAATAGTTTGGACTAATTCCTGCTTACCCCTTCCTGTTTTAGCTACTGTTTTAACCACAGGAACGCCTAATAAAGAAGAAAGTTGCTTTTCATTAATTGTTATGCCCTTTTTCTCAGCCTCATCTATCATATTCAAAGCCAAAACAACTGAAGCCCCCATTTCCATAAGTTGAACAGTTAAATAAAGACTACGCTCAAGCACAGTAGAATCTATAACTTGTACCACAGCATCTGGATTCTCTTCTAAAATAAACCTTCTGGCTACAAGCTCTTCTTCTGAATAAGCAGTCAAAGAATAAGCTCCTGGCAAATCAACAAAATTAATTACCTTATCTCCATAAGCCAAACTTCCTTCTTTTTTTTCTACTGTAACTCCAGGATAATTTCCTACTCTTTGTCTTGCTCCAGTCAAAAGATTAAACAATGTTGTTTTGCCAGAATTAGGATTTCCAGCTAAAGCCGCTAACACTGTCTTTTTATTCATTGCTTGTCCCTCCTTCAGGAAGAACATAAATATAATCTGCCTCATTATTTCTTAAAGTAACTACAAAATCTCTTAAACGTAGAGCAACAGGATCTTTTAAAGGTGCTCTGCCAATAACCTCTACTTCTGTTCCAGGAATAAGCCCCATGTCTTTTATTCTTCGCCCAAGCTCTCCCCTAGCCTCAACAAAACAAATTCTCCCCTTTTGCCTTTTCTTCATATGACGTAAACAAACACTTTGACGAATCGCTTCCACCTCTCTCATTTTAAACCCTCCTTTAAATTAATTTGCCATAACTAACCAAAAACAAGAATTTTAAATAAAAAAATTAATTTTTAATTAGGTATTCCTAACTTTAAAAGCAAAAAAATTACCTCCAAAAATCCATAATTTTATTGGCACAAAAACTACAACCACCTCCACAAGAAGAACACGACCCTTTCCTGCTAACGCTGGAATAAAAAATTCTTTTTACTCTAAACACCAAACCCAAACAAGCTATGCCTACAATAAACATTATTAGCCAAAATTCCATTTTGCCCTCCTCAAAAGTTAAAACATTCACAAAAGACGACTCCTGATTAACCAAACGCAATTTCCCTGTCAAGAAAAATTAGTAAAAACTAACTTTTGGTTAGCTATTTTCTCATGAACACGCAAAAAACCTAAGAAATATCATTGATTTTACAGCTAAGAGAGGAAACAGATAGTTTGAAGGCTCTAACTTTATGCTGAAATGCACGAATATAGTTTTCGCCTTTTAAAAGATAGGCGGGAGAATATTTTTGAATCAAAGATTTCAAGACCTTTTCTTTTTCTCTGCAAAATACTTCTTTTATCTGTCCTGTGACAATTACGCTTTTATAAAGCGTAGTAAACTGTTTTGCTAAAATCCGAACATCTTCTACAACACAAAAACAAGCCAATGGATTTTTAGGAATATAGTCTATTTTTTGACCTGTACGAGCTGTATGAAAATAAATATATGTATCTACAAGACAAAAATTAACAGGCACTCCATATGGAGTGCCTGTTTTAGAACTTAAAGACAAAATTCCGTATTTTGCTTTTTTTAATATTTCTATCCCCTGTTCATAAGAGGCTTCCCTATCTTTTCTACGCATGATTAAACTTTAAAATTACTAATAATTTGTTTTAATTTTTGGGCTAATGCAATAAGTTCTTTAGCACTTTCCTTTAACAAAGCAGAGCTTGTGGCCATTTCATTTACTTCACTATTAATTGTAGAAATATCTTTGGCTATATCTCCTGCAACTTGAGAGCTCTGATTTACATTTTCATTTACCTCTCCAATATGTTGAGAAACACTGCCTATATTTTCTGCAATGTCTCTAGTGGTGGTAGATTGTTCTTCTACTGCTGCTGCAATAGTAGAAATAATGGAGTCAATATCACTAATAGATTGGGTAATGTCCTTAATATCTTCTACAGTAACCTCTGTTGCTTTTTGAATATTGTCAATTTTTTGCCTAATCTCTTCTGTAGCATTTGCTGTTTGTTGGGCTAATTCTTTAATTTCATTAGCCACTACAGCAAACCCTTTTCCAGCTTCCCCAGCTCTGGCTGCCTCAATGGTGGCATTTAAAGCTAAAAGATTAGTTTGCGAGGATATAGCTGTAATAGTTTCTGTGACTTTTGAAATTTCCTTAGCAGCCTCACCTAAATTATTTACTCGTTCAGAAGTATTCTGGGCTTTGCCTACTGCTTCAGTGGTCATTGATTTTGCTTTTTCTGTATTATTAGATATTTCAGCAATAGTAGCACTCATTTCTTCTGAAGCTGTTGCCACTGTATTACTCGATTCTGCCGACCTTTCCATAACTTGAGCTACATTACTCATATTTACACTCATTTCTTCGGCAGCAACAGCAACAGTGTTTGCTCTACTTGCAATACTTTCTGCTCGTTTTGCATATTCATCTGACATTTCATTCATTGATCCTGAAGAACGAGTAAGGACTTCTGTAAGTTCTCTAAGCTCATCTATTCTAAACATACTTTTAAGTCTTTCTCCCATATTATTCAAAGCATTTGCCAAATCTCCAAGCTCATCTCTATTTTTTAAGCTAATTTTTGCATTTAAATTTCCATTTGCAATTTCTTGAGAAAAAGCAACTGTTTTACTAAGAGGTTTCAAAATATTAAACTGAGTTACTAACAAAATGACAGCTACAATAATTACTAATACTATACCTGAGTAAATTGTAGCTGTAGTAATAGAGTTATACACATTTTGCATAATTTCAGATTCTGGGATAAAGACAAAAAACTTCCAACCTATTTTTGAAGTCTTAACTTGAACATAATAGTTAACTCCATCTATATTTACTTCTTTAAAAGTATTATCATACTGAAATAAATTAGAATAAATCGGTTTAACTTCATTAATTTTTTTAAAATTATTCTGAGGATCTTTAGAGTCAGCTAAAATTACTCCATCATCTTGAATCAACAACATATAACCTGCATGCCCTATCTTTGCTTTTTTTACCATTTCGGTAAGCAGTTTTAAAGAAATATCTATAGCAGCAACTCCTAAAATTTCTCCATTTTTAGAAATGGTTTTGGCAATACTTATGGTTGCATCTCCTGTAGTAGAAGTATAGGCTTTAGATATAATAATTTTTCCTGCTTGCTGGACAGCTTCTTTATACCAAGGTCTTTTACGCGGATCATAATGGGCAGGAAGAGTATCTACCCTAGCTAATAAAAATCCTCCATACTTTGTTCCTATATACACATCTAAATAATTAGGATGACTTTGTTGAATTGCTTTCATAAATAAAACTATTTTCTGGCCTAACTTATCATCTTCCCGCGGAATGGTCTTGGTAGCTTCATTGGTATCTATATGAGAAGTAAGACTATCGTCTATTTTTTTTACTAAATAAAATTTAGTAATAGCATCTACATTGGCTTTGGACTCGTTAATAAATATATTAATACTGCGGTCAAATTGATTTAAATATTTCTGAATCGAATCCTGAAAAGAAGAGAGAGATATATCTTTTATATAATAGCCGAAAATTCCAAAGCTTATCACCCCAGAAAACAACACCCCGCCTAAAATCAAAAACAATAATTTCACTTTAAGGGATACTCGCATCTCTCTCCTCCTAAAAATTAATTTGTCTTTATTATCTTAAAGAAAAAAATTATTTTATGTCAACAAAAGATACAAATCGGGAAGGAATTTATGTTCTCATATTTTTATTATTTTATTAAAAGAAAATATTTAATTAGACTTAAAGAAATGATTCAAAAAATCTTAACCAAAAATAAAAAACGACTAATTTAACAATTCTAATTAGACAAAAAAATATGAAAATAAAGGTGGAAAAATAAAATCTATACTGTAAATTTAACCTCAATTTTGCCTTTTTTAAAACCCTTTAACTCTGTTAAAACAGCTAAAATATTATTTTTTAATACTCGTTCTACAAAAGGATTTAGTAAAATCCTCTTATTATCTACTTTTACGATAGTCTCACTATTATTTAATATCTTACAAAAAGAAATATCTGCTTTGTTTTGAACAATAGCTTTTCCAAGTCCAGAACAATCTTCAAATCCACAGGCTCCGCAGTTTAAACCAGGCAAAGCAAAACCTTTTTCTAAAACTAAAGAAGCTACTTCTGCAGGATTTTTAAATTGTTTATACTTAAATTTAAGCGAATTGTGATAATAACCCAACACTAAACCATTATCCAATTTATCAAAATCTTCTTCGTCTTTAGGCAAAACTATACGCGGAAGCCATCCTAAATCTTTTCCGCCCTCTACTAGTAAAACATCTGCGTCTAACAATGGCAAAATATCTGTTAAGGACTTAAAAAAAGGCCAACTTATAAACGTTTCATTTTCACTTAATCCTATGCTTATACACCCACATTTTTTAAATTTCTTTGTATCTGTATCCTCACGATCAAAGTCATGATGAGAAAATTTTGCCATCACTACCTTATATTTTTGAGCTGTTAAGGTTTTAGCCACTTCTACAATTAAAGAAGTCTTCCCTGAATTTTTATATCCTACAAAACCAAGAGCCTTTAACTCACCCTTCATATCCACTCCCTTTAAAACTTTGACAAGTCTACCTTATTTGCACTACAAAAATCAGTTTCTTAAGAAAAAATTTAATACAAAGCAATTATTATAATCTTAAAGGTAAACAAATGAACAAAATAACTAAAATCAAAGGCTTTGCAGATCTATTTCCACCTGAAAGCACTGTGTATGTGCAAATGGAAGAAACAGCAAGACAAGTTTTTAGTGCTTATGGCTGTAATGAAGTCCGTATTCCTATTGTAGAAAAAACAGAGCTTTTTGCTAGAACTATTGGCGGAGAAACAGACATTGTTCAAAAAGAAATGTATACTTTCCAAGATCGTAAGGGCAGAAGTCTCACTTTGCGTCCAGAGGCAACAGCAGGAATGGTAAGAGCTTTTATCGAATCAGGCCCTTCCCAAGGAAGTATAGCCAAATATTTTACCCTTGGGCCTATGTTTCGGTATGAACGTCCTCAAAAAGGGCGCATGCGACAATTTCATCAAATCGATGTAGAATTTTTTGGGCCTACTACTCCTCAGGCTGATGGTGAGTTAATTCTTATGTTATGGCATTATCTTACTGCCCTCAAATTAGATAATTTTCATTTAGAAATAAATTCTTTGGGATGTCCCAAATGTAGGCCACAGTTTAAACAAAAACTTTTATCTTTTCTTCAACATATTGATGAATCAAAGTTATGTGCTGATTGTAAACGAAGGAAACAAACCAATCCTTTACGAGTATTAGATTGTAAGGTCTCTACCTGCAAAGAAATGGTTGCGTCTGCACCAAAAATAATAGACTCTCTCTGTTTAGAATGTCAAAAACATTTTAAAGATGTTCTTGCTATTTTAGATAAAGCTGGGCTCAATTATACATTAAACCACCTCCTAGTTCGAGGTTTAGATTATTATCAAAGAACCACTTTTGAAATAATTGCAGAAAATCCTAATATAGGGTCTCAAAGCGCTATTGCAGGGGGCGGTAGATATGATGGGTTAGTTAAAAATTTAGGTGGACCTGATATTCCAGGTCTAGGTTTTGCCTGTGGCATGGAGCGTATTGCCCTTTTGCTAGACAAACAAAACAACTTTAAACAAGATTTTTTTCTAGCTGTGCTTTCTGATAAAGCCCTTAATCAGGCAATTTTACTTGCCCAAAAACTTAGAAATAAAGGTTTTAAAGGCGAGGTAAGTTTTGAGGCTAAAAGTCTAAAAAGCCAACTACGATACGCTCACAAAAAAGAGGTTAAAACTTGCCTTATTCTAGGGGAAGATGAATTATCCTCAGGAGTAATTCAGGCAAAGAACATGGAAACAGGTCTTCAACAAACCATTGCTCTAGAAGATATAGAACAAGCTCTAGGCATTAATTTTTAAGATTACTCTTCTTAATTATATAATTTTACGCACTATAGCTTAAAAGGGGATAAATATGGAAACACAAAGAAAAGTTATTTTAGATGAACTAAACGGTTGGAAACGAACCCACCACTGCGCAGAGTTAACTTTGCAAAATGATGGCCAAGAAGTTTGTCTTATGGGATGGGTTCAATTTAGAAGAGACCATGGTGGACTTATTTTTATTGATCTACGAGACAGAGAAGGCCTTACTCAAGTAGTATTTGCTCCAGAAGTAAACAAAGATGCTTTAGAAAAAGCTCATATCTTACGAAGTGAAGATGTTATTGCTATTAAAGGTCTAGTTAGACCTCGGCCTAAGGACATGATTAATCCAAAATTAAAAACAGGAGAAATAGAAGTTGTTGTTAAGGATTTTAAGATATTAAACAATTCTAAAACTCCTCCATTTCTTATTGAAGACAGAGCAGAAGTTTCGGAAAATCTTCGTTTAAAATATCGCTATCTCGACCTAAGACGGCCTTATATGACCAAAAATATTATTACACGCAGCAAAGCCGCCCAAAGCGTCCGTTCATACCTCAATGAATGTGGTTTTTTAGAAATAGAAACACCCATTTTAACTAAATCAACTCCTGAAGGGGCTCGAGATTTTTTAGTCCCAAGTAGATTAAACCAAGGAAGTTTCTATGCACTTCCACAATCACCACAACTTTTTAAACAGCTCTTAATGTTTTCTGGTTTTGATAAGTATTACCAAATTGTTAAATGTTTTAGAGACGAAGACTTACGAGCAGATAGACAACCAGAATTTACTCAAATTGATATAGAAATGTCTTTTGTAGAAGAAGAAGATGTAATTCAAATGGCAGAAGGACTTATTGCCAAGCTATTTAAAGATATTCTAAATATAGAGGTCAACTTGCCTTTTCCAAGACTAAGTTATGCCCAAGCTATTGAAGAATATGGTTTAGATAAGCCAGATATTAGATTTGATCTAAAGTTAAAAGATATTACCCATATTGTTCAAAATTCTGAATTTAGATTATTTAAACAAGCCTCTTTAGTAAAGGCCTTAAAATTACCCCAAGGAGCTAAATTATCCCGAAAAGAAATCGATGATTTAACAGAATTAGTGAAAATATATGGAGCTGGTGGGCTGGCTTGGATAAAAATCAAGGATAATGAATGGCAATCTCCTATTGCTAAATTTTTAAGTGAAGAAGAAAAACAAGGAATAACTAATGCTCTAGATCTAAAAGTAGGGGATATTGTCTTTTTCCAAGCAGGAAATCCTGAGATAGTAAATACAGCCCTAGGTTATTTAAGAATAAAATTAGCTGAAATGTTTAATCTAATTCCAAAAGACACTTATGCCTTTACCTGGGTTGTTGATTTTCCTCTTCTAGAATGGGATGAAGAAGAAAAACGTTGGGTAGCCAGACACCATCCATTTACAGCACCTAAACCAGAACATTTAGCTTTACTTGAAAAAGAACCTGAAAAGGTCCTCGCCAGAGCCTATGATCTAGTTTTAAACGGTCATGAAATTGGCGGTGGCTCTATTCGTATTCATACTCAAGACCTTCAAAATAAAATGTTTAAAGTACTTGGCATTGATTCCCAAGAAGCAGAAGAAAAATTTGGTTTTTTACTTGAAGCCTTAAAATATGGGACTCCTCCTCATGGAGGTATTGCCTTTGGTTTTGATCGTATTATTATGCTTATGACAAAGGCAAAATCAATTAGAGATGTTATTGCTTTTCCAAAAACTCAGAAAGCAACTTGTTTACTAACAGAAGCTCCGTCAAAAGTAAGCTCAAGACAATTAAGAGAGTTGGGGCTTAAAGTAAAAGAAAAAAAATAAGCTAAGCATGTTACAAATTTTCTCACAAAACAATAGTGTTAAAAGAGGTTTAAAAGATAATGAGCGAAGTTTTAAAAATTATTACCTATCCTAATGAAATTTTGACCCGCAAATCTATACCCATTGAAACCATAGATGAAGAAATAAAAACATTGGCCCAAAATATGGCCCTTACCATGTATGAAAATGACGGAATTGGTTTAGCTGCTCCCCAGATAGGCCAAAATATTCGCTTAATAACTGTGGACATCTCTGGACCTAAAAAAAGAGAATCTCTTTTAACCTTGATTAATCCTGAAATTATCTATCGAGAAGGTGAAATAGAAAGCGAAGAAGGATGTTTAAGTGTTATTGGTTATAGAGCAAAAGTTAAAAGAGCAGCCAAGGTAAAAGTAGTTGCTACAAATTTAGACAAAGAAAAAATAGAGTTAGAAGCTGAAGAATTACTGGCGATTTGTCTCCAACACGAAATAGATCACTTAGAAGGAATCTTGTTTATTGATCGCATCAGCAGGCTAAAACGTAATCTTTATGATAAAAGGCTAAAAAAATGGCTCAAACAAAGAAAAAAATAGTTTTCATGGGCACTCCTGAGTTTGCGGCTACTATTTTAAAATATATCTTAAAATGGCCGCAAGGAGATATTGTTGGAATATATACCCAACCTGATAGACCATGTGGACGAGGTAGAAAAATAAAGTGTAGCCCTGTAAAGGAACTAGCCCAAAAACACGGCCTACCTATTTTTCAACCTAAAACTTTTAAAGAGCCAGCAGCTATAGAAACCTTAAAGTCTTTAGATCCAGATTTTTTAGTTGTAGCTGCATATGGACTTATTCTACCTAAAAGTGTTTTAGAAATTCCCAAAATAGCTCCTTTAAACGTACACGCATCATTATTGCCTAAATATAGAGGAGCGGCTCCCATTCAAAGAGCTATCTTAAATGGCGAAAAAGTAACAGGAATTACTATTATGCTTATGGATGAAGGCATGGATACAGGGCCAATTTTACTGCAAAGAGCCCTTGCCATTGGAATTGATGATACTGCTGCTTCTCTCCATGATGAATTGGCTAACTTAGGCGGAGAGCTCATTGTAGAAGCTCTTACCAAAATGAGCCAAGGAAAATTAACCCCTCTTCCTCAACCAGAAGAAAGAGCCTCTTATGCTCCAAAACTTTGTAAAGAAGAAGGATTAATAGACTTTAACAAATCAGCCCTAGAGGTTCACAATCAAATTCGTGGGCTCTATCCCTGGCCTGGAGCTTTTTTTTATTTTACCAAAGCAGATGGGAAAAATATTCAAGTACAACTTTTCCCAGGAAAAGTAGGCGACCAGCTACCTAAAAATCACAACTTTAAACCAGGTCAAATTGCTAAAATAGAAGACAATACTCTTTTTTTTGTTTGTAAAGACAGATTTTATTTAGTATCAAAATTAAAACCTGCAAATAGTAAAATAATGGATGCTACGGCATTTTTCTGTGGATTTTTAAGTAAATGTAAAACAGCACCAAAAAAGTGAACAAATATAAATCTCTTTTAGAAGAAATATCTGACTCCATTCCGGCTAAAAAACGATTATTTATTGGTTTAATTACGCTTACCTCTGTTTTACTCTCTCTGTTTTTAATTCTACTTTGGCTTATTCCTTACATAGGCTTAAAGTCCATCCATCCTTTTGCTCCTTATATTCTAGGCTTTATTATTATTGTGCTTATTTTATTTATTGCGTGGTCATCATTAGGATTAGTATTAAGTATTCTTTGGAAACGAAATATTTTATTTGCCCACAAAATTAGAGGGCTTACTATTAAATTTTTCCTACCTCTTATGGTTTTAGTAGGGAAACTTTTTGACATCTCAAAACAAAAAGTACGAGCATCTTTTATTAAAGTAAATAACGAACTAGTCTTAAGTGAATATAAAAAATATTCTCCAAATGAAGTACTGCTTCTTTTACCTCATTGTTTACAAAATAGTCGATGTTCAAGACGCCTTACTTACAATATCTACAACTGCAAACTATGTGGAAAATGCCCTATTGCTGACCTTATTAAATTACATAAAAAATTTGGAGTACATATGGCCATAGCCACTGGAGGTACTATTGCTAGACGCATTGTAGTCCAGACAAGACCTAAAATGATTATCGCTGTAGCTTGTGAACGAGACCTAGCCAGTGGAATACAAGATACCTATCCGCTACCTGTCTATGGAATTTTAAACCAACGACCTAAAGGGCCTTGCCTAGATACTCTAGTACCTATTGAGCAAGTAGAAAAAGCTTTGGGACACTTTGTAATCCAAAAATGAAAAAACAAAAAATTGATCCTATTAGATCAACATCATTACAAATAGTAAAAAAAACTCTCAATGGCCAAGATTTACAAGCTGTACTTAATCAATCCCTAAACCAATTAGAAAATCAACAAGACAAAGCATTACTTACAGAACTCTGCTATGGATATTTTCGATATAAAAGACAATTAGAATATCTCTTAAAGACTTTATTTTTACCTAAATGGAATAAACTTCCCTTGGATATAAAAATTGTGTTGGGCTTAAGTTGTTATGAACTTTATTATTTATCTAAAATCCCAGCCTATGCCACTTTATCTTGGAGTGTAAACCTTATTAAAAACAAATATAATGCCAAACTTGGCGGATTAGTAAATGCAGTTTTAAGAAAATGCACACAAATAGATCTAACAGATACTATCTTTAAACAAGACAATCCATCCCTGGCTACATTTTTGTCTAGAAAATACTCAATGCCTTTTTGGATAGTAGAACTGCTTTTAAAAGAACAAAACAAAACCGATGTGGAGAATTTCTTAAAATCTTCTCTTAAACGACCTCCAACATCCCTTTTACTCTTAAAACCTATAACCATTCCTAAAGAGCTAAAACCAGGGATTTTACAAGAAACACCTTGTGGATTTAGTATAAAACCCAAGTGGGAAGAAAAAATTTTCTCCTTTTTTAAAAAAAATAATATTCCTTATTATCCCCAAAGTCTTGCTAGCCAACAAATACTTTTAAAATTAATCTCCCAAATAAAAGAACCTATTTGGGATGCATGTGCTGGAAGTGGGGGCAAATCTTTTGTTCTTTATAGGCTTGGGTTTAAGCCTTTTGCTAGTGATATTAATCTAAAAAGACTACTCTTTTTAAAACAACAACTTCATGTTTGGAATCTTAAACCAAAAATCTTTAGAGCAGATGCCAAACAACCTCCTTTTAAAAAAGTAACAACTATCTTATTAGATGCACCTTGTTCTGGGCTTGGAGTTTTAGCAAAACGTCCTGACATAAAATGGAAACGCAGTTTAAAAGATATTAAGCAATTATCCGCTATTCAACAAAAACTCCTCTCCAATACTTTTCAAGTACTTCCTAAAGGAGGAGTGCTTTTATATCTTACTTGCACAGTCACCAAAAAAGAAAATGAGGAACAAGTAAATTTTTTACTTGAAAAATATTCCTCTAAAGTTAAATTAGAATGCATAATTAAACCAAATTTCCAAACAGAAAAAGAATATTTTTTTGGCGCTAAATTCATTAAAATAGGTAATTAACATAACACCATTACAAACGAGTCATGCCCAAACCCAATTCTTTAAAATCCATTTTTTTTGCCTTAGGAGCAAATTTAGCAATTTTTATTGCCAAACTAGGAGCAGCACTCTTTACTGGTTCAGGATCATTACTTGCAGAAGCTATCCATTCCTTAGCAGATACAGGAAATCAACTCTTGCTTTTATGGGGATTAAAGTTATCACGTCGCCCTCCTACTCCAAAACATCCTTTAGGGCACGGTAAAGCGATCTTTTTTTGGTCTTTTATTGTTGCTTTGCTTTTATTTTCTATGGGAGGAATGTTTTCTATTTACGAAGGCTTTTATAAACTAAAACATCCAAAAACAATTTCTTACCCATTTTTAGCTCTAGGAGTGCTTCTATTCTCACTTTTAGCAGAGGGCATATCTCTTATTGGATGCCTTAAAGAAATCAATAAAGTACGTAAAAATCAAACTCTATTGACCTGGTTTAAAAAAACACGTCAAAGCGAACTCCTGGTAGTATTTGGAGAAGATAGTGCAGCAATTATAGGTTTAACATTTGCATTTTTAGCTATAGTTTTAAGTATCATTACCCAAAATCCTTTTTATGATGCCTTAGGAAGTATTTTGATAGGGATTTTACTTATTGTAATCGCCTTAGCAATTGGAAGTGAAGTTTACGAACTACTAATAGGACAAGGAGTAGAACCAGAAATAAAAGAAAAAATAATTGAGCTTTTGGAAAAACAACCTGAAATAAAACAAGTTTTAAATCTTATTACTCTTCAACTAGGACCTAATGTTATGGTGGCTGTCAAAGCAAAAATGAATTTAAAAAAATCAGCACTAGAACTAGTTAATGATATTAATCAATGCGAACAAATATTAAAAAAACATTTCCCTCAAGTAAAATGGATATTTTTTGAGCCAGATATTAAAAAATAATAGAAATGAGAAAGACCGATAGATAGTAGAAACCTACAACCCCAGCTCAGCTAAGAGTTCATCTACATCTTCCTGCTTTACCTTTTCTTGAGGTCCTTTTAATTCCGACATTTTAGCTTGGGCTTCTTGTTTTATTTCTTCAAAATCTTTATCAGGATTTTTTTCTTTTACTTTTAAACTAAGACTAGAAGATACATAAAGTTGAAACACTTGTTCTTCTATTTGACGTAAGGCATCAATAATCTTTTTAATTCGTTGCCCTGTCAAATCCTGAAAACTAAGACTAGTCATAATAGATAAAAGGTCTTGATTTAAGCTTTTTTGCCAAGCCAAAAGAGTAAACCCATCTTCTGGACAAACCTGACCTTTCTTTACTCTCTGACAAATCTCCTCTATTTGAGGCATCTGATCTAAATGTTTTTCCACTAAGCCCATTATTTCCATTGTGGCTTGCTCAGTGGTTCGTAAAATAGCATCAAGTTGATCAGAAGTTTCATTTAATAAATATTCTGTTTCTTTTTGAGAAAGACCTGTTTTTTTTGTTTCCTCAATATTACTATAAATATTTTTTAAACCTGAACGAAGTTCCTCACTTAAATTTCGATAAAATTCACTTTCCATTAAGGTCTTAGCTAAGGCTTTGCTAACCTCCTTTTCTAAAACCTCTGCTATAACATCTTTTAAAGATACTTCCAACTTAGAGCTCAAATTATCCAATATTTCTTGACTTAAGTCTTTCAAAAAGTGCCTCCTAATTTTTTATAGGAATAATTATTTGATAAATAGTTAAGTCATTTTTAGCAAATAAATCTAAACTCCCTTTACAAGTAGAAAGTAGTTTAGCCCCTAAAAAAAGACCTAAGCCTAAATGTTTTTTCTTAGTGGAAACAAAAGGATCAAAGGGATTCTTTACCTTTAATACAGTAGGAGAGATAAGCTCAAATATTATATCTTGTTCTACTTTATTCACATTTAAAGAAAGATCAAAGGTTCCTTCTTTGTCCTGTAATTCTTCTAATATATTAAACAGCCCTTCTTCCAAACAAAAAGTTAAAATATAAGGTGCAAGTTGCAAAGGAGAATCTATATTTAAACAAATATTTAATTTTATCTGATGTTTAAAAAACAAATCATTAACCCAAAAATCTTTAAACCACTCTATAAAACTATTTATACTAAAACGTTCTATTTCTTTACTTAAATAAAAATCTCTTTCACCAGCTAAGCTAACTAATCTATCTACTCCGCTAAAAGCTTGAGCAAAGCGCTCAAAATACACAGGAATATCTTCTAATGTTTCTTTTTGAATCTTTTTTTCTAAAAGAGAGTGCTGCATCTTTAAAAGATGCAAATAATTATTCAAATTGTGAATAAATCCTGGAAAGCTCTTCCCTCCTCTAGCTTGAAGATATAAAAAAACCAACTTGTTAATCTCTTCTAGCGAATCTAAATTAAAGCCGTTGTTCACGTAGAATCTCCCTTTGTTCTTTAAAAACAAATTGTACGATTTGTTCTCTATCAGATTCCCTAATGTGAACATATTTAAAAGCATATATTTTTTGATCATGAATAATTTCTTCTCGAATAACTTCACCTACCACGCCTATCAATACAGGAGGCACAGAAGACAACGCAACAGCTGCTTCTATAAAATCTCCGACCTTCACAGGAGTAGAGGAAATAAATTTAAAACCTGCCCCACTTATTTCAATAACTTCTCCTTGGTATGGATATTCCTGACTTAAAGTTTTTTGGCTTAAAAAATTTAAAATCATATTTAGCTTATTGTCTAAGTTAAGCAAAAAATCAAAAAACTCTTTTGGAAGGTGGGGAGAATGGAAGTCTTCAAATCCTGTGGATTGACTCTCACAACCAACGCACCCTAAAAACAATGGCCTTGCATCTTTAGAAGTTGGCCTAAAATACATCTTCAAACGGGTTTTAACCCTAGAAAAAGTTCTACTCTCTTGGTTCATAACAACATCTTCTCTTTCTCATAAATGTCCATACTACTATCCTATATACGATTATTCACCATTAGTGTCAATTTGGACCTGCATGGCCTTCACAGGACAAATTTTTGTGCATCTTCCACATGCAGTGCACTTTTCAGGATTAAACTCTATAAGCCTAGTTTTTGGATTTAAAGATAAAGCACCAGTAAGACACAAACTTAAACAAATTCCACAATGCATACACAAATTTTCATCTCTAGCGATATTTTGAGCTACTTCTTGAATAGAAACACCATTTTCTTGTAAATAAGAAAGACCTTTTTGAAAATCCTCTTCTGGACCCGTGAGCTCAATAATCATATGTCCTTCTTCTTTTGGAGTAATCCTGGCTTTTAAAATATTAAACGTTAAATCAAATTTTCTTGCTAAATTACACATCATAGGTTGTCGGGATACACCTGAGGCAAAATGTAAAGCAATAATTTTAGAGGGATATTTTTTATTCATCTACTTAGCTCCTTCCAATTTACTTAAAAATGCCTTGGCTCGCCTAGCTTCTATAGTTTTTGGAAATTTTTTTATAACATCTTTTAACAATAAAATAGCCGCCTTATTTTTCTTTATTTTTGCAAAAGAAATAGCCTGTTTTAAGAGAGAAGGCGCTATTTTACTCGACTTTGGAAATCTTTCTATTACTTTTTGATAAGCTAAAATTGCTCGTTTATAGTCTTCCATTTGAAAAAAACATTCTCCTTGCCAAAAATATGCGTTAGGAACTAATTTATGCTTAGGATATTCTCGAACAAACTCATCCCACAAAGTCTGAGCAAGATCATATTTTCTTTTATAAAAAGAATCTAAAGCTTTTTTATAAAGATCCTCTGGATTATCTGGTTCTATAATAGGCTTTTTCTTTATTGCCTGATCTTGAGGTTTATCTAGGCTTTCTTCCAAATCTATACCTAATCTACTACTTAATGCAGTCAACTTACCTTCAAGAGCCTCTACTTTATGAGTAAGCTCATCAACGCTCTTAGTAGCGTTATTAGTAGCATTTTGTGTTGCTGCTTGCTCTCGTAAAATTGTATCTATTTTTCCACTTAAAGATGCCACCTGAACCCGCAAACTCTCCACTTCTGCCCATAAATTAGCCTGAGTAGCTCTAACGGGTGTAGAAGTTTTTTCTAATTGAACTTTAAGATCTTTAATTTGCTTTTTAAGAACAACTAACTCTTGCTTAAGTGCTTTATTTTCTTGAACAAAATTAGATTGTGTAGAATATACTTCATAACGCAATGCATCCACATCTTGTTTACTTGCACAGCCCCCTAAACATACTATTCCCACAACACTTAAATATAACCAAAATCTAACAGCGTTTTGCCCTTTTTCTCCCCACAAAAACATAAGCCAAACCTCCTATAACTGGCACAAAAACAGCTAATCCTAACCAAATCATTTTTTCTTGAGGTGTATTAAAATCTCTTTTAAAAATATGAACAATAGCCCATAAATTTGGTAAAATAGGTAAAATAAGTAATGGTAGAATATAAACAAGTTTATCTCCAGGAATTCCAAACATAAACCTTTTTTCCTCCTTATAAAATCACTTTGCTCTTCTCTTCCAGAAAATTATAATACCCAAACAAAAAACAACAATAGCTACTACTTGAGTGGCACTTAAAAAACCAATAGTCCCTCTATAGTCTCCTCTAAAAAATTCTATATTAAATCTAAAAACAGCATATAAAATTAAAAGCAAACCAAAAAGCTGACCACTCTTTAATTTCTTTTTAACAAATATTAAAATCAAAAAAGTAGTTAACCCTGCTAAAGAATGATAAATTTGTGTAGGATGAAGAGGCACAAACAAGGGAGCTAAAGAATCTGGATTAGTAAAGGTAATAGCCCAAGGCAAACTTGTAGGCTTACCATAACAACATCCTGCACACAAACAACCAATTCTTCCTATGGCTTGACCAATTGCCACCCCAGGAGCCATACTATCAACCCAAGGCCAAAAAGGTTGTTTAAATTTTTTAAAGAAAACGATACTTGCCAAAGCAGCACCTATCGCCCCACCTAAAAAAACTAATCCTCCCTTCCAAAACATAAAAATTTCTAATGGGTGTTTTAAAAAATAGTCCCAACTTATAATTACAAAAAAAATCCTTGCTCCTATCAAGGCCCCTAAAACAAGATAAAAACCAAGCTCAGATACCAACTGATTGTTAAGCCCTTTTTTCTTAGCTTCTATAGAAGTTATAGCTAGCCCTAGTAAAATAGCAGCTGCAATAAAAAAACCATACGTATAAATTGTAATCGGACCTAATTTAATTAAAATTGGATGCATTTTTTTTCCTTTTGTAAAATGATAAAAGCAGACAAACAGTGCCACAAAAAATCGCAATATCTGCTACATTAAACGCAGGCCAATGATAACTTTTTATATAAAAATCTAAGAAATCAATCACTTTTCCAAGCCTTATTCTATCAATTAAATTACCCAAAGCTCCACCTAAAATAAGACCAAGACCTGTAAATAAATAATAATCTTTTCTATCGACTGTTTTTAAAAGATGAATAATAAGTACTATTGCTAAAGCAGAAGCACCTATAAAAAAATAAGTTTGCCACGATATATCAGCCCTATTTAAAAAACCAAATGCTGCTCCTTTATTTAAAATATGAACCAAATTAAAAAAGCCAGGAACAACAACTCTTTCTGACCATAAAGGAATTGTTTTTTCTATCCACAATTTGCTAATTTGATCCAAAACCAAAATAATGGCTGCTAACCCAAAACATAACTTATACTTAAATTTACCCATTCTTTTACCTGCTTGTTACACTCTTTAAGTTTTAACTATATCTAAAAACTAACTTCTCAATTTAAACTTTTCTAAAATTTGTTTAAAAATTCTTAGGCCATTTTTTCTAGAACTGCGGCACATCTTGGACACACATCCGGATATTTTTCATTTTTACCTGTATCTGGATGATATACCCAACAACGCTGACACTTTTTTCCATCTGCTTTATTAACCTGAATCTTTAAACCATCTACTTCTGTACTAACATAAGCATCATCTAATGCATTCTCTTCTGGTTCAAAAACAACCTGAGAGACAATAAAAACTTCTCTAAGTAATGTTTCTTGTCCTTTTAATTCATCTTTTAACTGTTCTGGTAAATATAAAACAACTTTACACTCTAAAGAATGCCCAACTACTCCTTGTTTTCTTTTAGGTTCTATGGCCTTGGTAACCTCTTCTCTCAATAAATAAATCAATTCCCAAAAATGTTTTTCTTGTTCTTCTATTTGAAAATCTGGTTTAGGCAAATTAGCCCCAAAAACAGTGGGTTCATTTAATCTTAATTTTTCTGGCAAATGTTGAAATACTTCTTCAGCTGTAAAACTTAAGATAGGAGCAATATCACTTAAAAGCAAAAATAGAATATAGTACAATGCAGTTTGAGCTGAACGCCGCTCATTACTCTCTTTTTCACTTACATATAACCTATCTTTTAAAATATCTAAATAAAATGCTGACAAATCTGTTACGCATAAATTATGAACAGTATGAAAAACTTTATGAAATTCAAAATTAGCATAAGCCTTCTGGACTCTAGAATGCGCATTTAAGGCTAAAGACAGTCCATATCTATCTAAAGATAACATAGATTCAAAAGGAACCAAATCTGTAGCTGGATTAAAATCAACTAAATTACCTAAAATAAAGCGGCAAGTATTTCTTATTCTTCTATAAGCATCTACTAAACGTTTTAAAATTTCATCAGAAATACGTACATCTTCTTGATAATTCACAGAAGAAACCCATAAACGTAAAATCTCAGCTCCATATTTTTTAATAATCTCTTCAGGTGCAATCACATTTCCAATAGATTTCGACATCTTACGACCTTTACCGTCTACTACATAACCATGGGTTAACACAGCTTTATAGGGAGGAACATCTCTAGTACCTACACAAGCTAATAAGGAAGAATGAAACCATCCACGATGCTGATCCGAGCCTTCTAAATATAAGTCTGCAGGGAAATCACACTCTTCTCTTTTTTCTACTACTGCGGCAAAACTTGTCCCAGAATCAAACCACACATCTAAAATATCATCTTCTCGTTCAAAATCTGATTTTCCACAATGAGGACACTTTAAACCTTCTGGCACAAGCTCTTCTATTGGAGCTTCAAACCAATAATCTGCTCCCTTTGGATGACTCTCAAACCTATTTACTATATCCATTGCCCACTCACCATCAAACCAAGCCTCTCCACAAGACTTACAAATAAGAGCTAAAATAGGGACTCCCCAAGCCCTTTGCCTAGAAATACACCAATCTGGCCTTTGCTCTACCATATTATAAATTCTATCCTTACCCCAAGAAGGAATCCACCTTACATCTTCTTGAATTGCTTTTAATGCTTTTTGTCGCAGATTATTTTTTTCCATAGAAATAAACCATTGGGTAGTAGCTCTAAAAATAACAGGCTTCTTACAACGCCAACAATGAGGATAAGAATGGGAAATATCAGTTTGAGCTAAAAGATGTCCTACTTCTTTTAATTTTTCAACAACTTTTGGATTAGCACTAAAAACATCTAAACCAGCAAAAAACTCTACTTCTGGCAAAAATCTTCCACTATCATCTAAAGGAGATAAAATATCTAGACCATAACGCAAACCTGTTTCATAGTCTTCTTGCCCATGTCCTGGAGCAGTATGCACACAACCTGTACCACTTTCCAACGTCACATAATCTGCCAAAACTAAAGGTGAAACTCTATCATAAAAAGGATGTCTGGATTCTAACCCCTCTAAATCTTTACCAGTAACAGTTGCTATCTTAACTATCTCGCTCCAACCAAAAATTTCAGAACATATGGCTAACAACCTTTCTGCCAATAAATAAAATTCATTTCCCACCTTCACCCATACATAATCAAACTCAGGATGTACAGCAATGGCCATGTTATCAGGAAGAGTCCAAGGAGTGGTAGTCCAAATTACAACATAAGCAGGTCCTGTTATCTGAGGAAATTTGTCTTTTAAATTTTCATTACTTATAGGGAAACGAACATAAATAGAAGGAGAAGTATGATCATAATATTCTACTTCTGCTTCAGCTAAAGCTGTTTTACAAGAAATACACCAATAAATTGGTTTTTTAGCTCTCCTAACCCCTCCCCTCTTCATAAACCTTGCTAACTCTCTAGCAGTAGCTGCCTCATAATCTGGACTCATGGTAAGATAAGGTTTATCCCATAAACCAAATACACCAAGTCTTTTAAACTCTTCCCTCTGAATATCTAAATATTTTAAAGCATACTCCCTACATTTTTCTCTAATTTCTGTTAGAGGCAAACTTTTTTTATCTTTTCCTAAACTCTGTTCTACCTTAAGCTCAATCGGTAAACCATGACAATCCCACCCAGGAACATATTCAGCTCTTATTCCTGATAAATTTTTAAACTTAATAATAATGTCTTTTAATATTTTATTTAAAGAAGTACCTAAATGAATATGGCCATTGGCATAAGGTGGACCATCATGTAAAGTATAGCGATGCTTTTTATCTTGTTTAGAAATCATTTGTTGATATACATCTATTTTTTGCCAAAATTCCAACATCTTAGGCTCATTTTTAACTAAATTTGCACGCATAGGAAATGAAGTTTTAGGCAAATTTAAAGTATCTTTATAATCACTCATTGCGCAAAGGCCTCCTTTTAAAAATTATCCTTAAAGATATTCTTGCTTTAGATTATAAAATTGGTTTAGTTTGAAATAGAGTAAATAACAAGTCAAGGAAAAGCTCTTTCTTAAAAATAAAAAACAATTTTCAAACTAACAGGTAGGGTGTAAATAATGTTGAAATTGTTATAAAACAAAAAATGGTGGAGGCGAGGGGAATCGAACCCCCGACCTCAGGCTTGCGATGCCTGCGCTCTCCCAATTGAGCTACGCCCCCTTTAAAAAACACATAAAAAAAAATATACTCAAAAGCAACCTAGATAACATTCAATAAACTTTACTAAGATTAGCTCTTACAATCATTAATCAACACGTGGCCTAATTCCAGTAATATTTTAACTTCCTAAGCATATTTTTACCATGTCGTTTTTAATTACTTGCTAAAAACAAAAACCCAAACTAGTCTCTTAAGCAAAATCAAAACAACTTCTTTACTTAAATAAAAATAATCTTAAAAAAGATTTATGAGCTTTATCAAACATCTCTTAAAAACCATTTGGCAAAGTACAAAAGCATTTTTACGTCAGCAGGGATTTCTATACTCTGCTGGCCTTACATTTTATGCTCTGCTTTCTTTTATCCCGTTGATTTGCCTATTTTTATCCTTAGCAGGGTTATTCTGGGGAGATACTCTACTTGTCCAACAATTTATTCAAACAAAACTAGCTATCTTGCCTTGGGCTAAAAAGTTAGTTTTAAACCAATTAAATAACTTTTTACAATCCGCGCCTAGTTTTAGTGGGCTTAGCTTTATTTTTATTTTTTGGACATCTGGCCTATTTTTCAGTGCTCTCCAAACTACTTTTAATTTTATCTATCAAAAGTCTTTAAAAAAGAAATATTGGCACTTGCCTTTACCGTGGCTTATTGGTCCTTTAATAAGTATAAGTTTACTTGCTCTAATGTTTATAATGCAAATTTTAAAACATATTCCAAACAAATTTTTACCTTCTATAGCACCAGACATTTGGACTATACTTGGCATGGGAACAATAATTTTTTTACTATACCAAGTATTACCAGCTGAAAAACAACCTTTTTGGCCAAGTATCTATTTATCTCTGTGTATATCATTTATAAATGAAATAATTACTAAATTCTTCAGCCACATATTATGGAATCAACCAAATTATAGCCTAGTATATGGAACATTATCTTCTATTGTTCTATTTTTGCTGTGGCTAAATGCAAATATGATTTTAATCTTATGGGGAGCTTATTTTCTATTATACTGGACAAAAAATAAATAAAAAATAATTGATTTTATTTGAAAAATAATTTGTTTAAAAAACCATTAAAAATACTAACCTAAAAGGCTTTTCCAGGATTTAAAATATTATTAGGATCTAAAGTACATTTTATAGCATTCATTATTTGCAAGGTATTGGAATCTAATTGTAATCCTATATACTTCTTTTTAAGAAGACCAATACCATGCTCTCCTGTAATAGTGCCTTCCAATTCTAAAGTTTTCTCTAATAATAACCTATGAATCTTATCGGCCTTTTTTCTATCCTCTATCTTTTCTGGATCATACATAATATTAGTATGAATATTTCCATCCCCCACATGGCCAAACGTCAATACAGGCAAATCATACTGGTTGGATAATCTCTCTCCTGCTCTTAAAAATTCACCTATTTTACCTCTTGGAACAGTAAAATCTTCGCTAAGCTTAGCTGGTTTTAACCTATAAGCAGCTGGACTTATTTTTCTTCTAAGTTCCCAAATTTTTTCTTGTTCCTCTTCTGTTTTGCCTACAATACTCACATCTGCAGAAAATAAAGATAACACTCTGTTAATATCTTCTTTTACACTATTCTCTGTTCCATCAAACTTTACAATTAAAACTGTTTGAATATTTAAATCTTTTTCCCACGGCAAGCTATCTACTTTTGAAATGGCATTTAAACAATTTTTATCTATAATCTCTAATGCACATGGCAAAAAACCTTCCTTAAATAAATTAAGGATATTTGAAATTGCTTTATCAAGAGATTTAAATCCAAATAAAATAGAGACAGAATAGTTTGGTAAAGGTAAAACTTTTAAGTAAATTTTTGAAATTATACCTAAAGTACCTTCTGAACCAACAAAAAGTTTTGCTAAATTAAGACCGCATACGTTTTTATGACAAAAATTTTTAAGATTCAACAACGTTCCGTCTGCTAAAACAACTTCCAAACCTAAGACATAATCTCCTGTTACTCCATATTTCAAAGCTTGCATTCCTCCTGCATTTGTTGCTACATTTCCTCCAATAGTAGAAAATTTTACAGATGCAGGATCAGGAGGATAAAACAAATTATATTTTTTTAACTCTTGTTGTAAATTATAAGTAATAACTCCTGGTTCTACAATCACAACAAAATCATTCTTTCTTATCTCTATAATATGATTTAATTTTAATAAAGAAACTACTATGCCTTTTTTTGGCACACATGCTCCAGCTCTTCCTGTACCCCTTCCTCTAGGGACAATATGAATACCTTCGTTTTGGGCAAAAAAAAGCAATTTTTGAATTTGATCGACTTTGGAAGGCAATACAACTACTTCTGGCTCGCCATGTAAAGAACTACTATCTACGCCATAAGCAAATAAACTAGCCTTTTCCCAAATAATCTCTTTGGGATTAAAAATGGAATTTAAAAACTTTTTTTGCTTAGAAGTTAACAATTGTTAATCTACAGTTTAAAATTTTTTATTTAAAAAATTACTTAAATCTAGCCATTTCCCTAGCCATTTCTCTGGCAATAGTTCTCCGTTTTAATTCTTCTCGAACATCGTGCAACTTTTTACCTTTAGCCAATCCTAGCTCTACTTTAGCTTTACCATTTTTAAAATATACCTTCAAAGGTATTACCGTAAGTCCTTTTTGTTCTACCTTACCCATTAAGCTTCTTATCTCTCTTTTATGTAAAAGAAGTTTTCGTTCTCTCTCTGGATCGTGTTGAGCATAACCAGCATTTTCATAAGGAGCAATATGTACTCCCACTAAAAAGGCTTCTTCATTATGAAACCGAACATATCCATCTTTAAAGCTAATTCGCCCTAATCTCAAAGACTTAACCTCTGAGCCCTGAAGCACTAAACCTGCCTCAAAAGTTTCTAGTATCTCGTATTCTCGCTTTGCTCTTTTATTAACACCAATAATTTTCATGCCTAAATTTTTTTTACTCATTGTTTTTATCATCCACTAAAGAAGTATAAAAAGTTAATTCTTCTGGAAAGCGACTAAAAATCATATCGCGTACTATCTTATTACTTTCAAAAACATCATGGGAATTTAAAACTTTATTTAATAATTCTTTACACTCTTCCATACTAGCTTGCCTAATAATTCTTTTAATCCCAGGAATAGATCTAGGAGTTAAACTAATACTATCTACTTCCATACCCATTAAAATAGGAACACAAAAAGGATCTGAAGCAACTTCTCCACATAAACTTACCTCTATACCAGCCTTATGTCCTGCATCAACTACATGCTTAATACTTCTTATTACCGCCGGATGTAGAGGTTGATACAAATAAGAAACATGTTTATTTGTCCTATCAATACCAAGAGCATATTGAATAAGATCATTTGTACCTATACTAAAAAAATCCACTTCCCTAGCCAAAAGATCTGCAATTAAAACAGCAGCTGGCAATTCTATCATTATCCCTAAAGGAATATCTGGATTAAAATCAAGTCCTTCCTTTGCTAATTCATCTTGGATTTGTCTATAAAATTTTTTTACTTCTTGTAACTCATGAAGTCCTGAGATCATAGGAAACATTATAGAAAGATTTCCTACAACACCTGCTCTTAAAATTGCTCTAAGCTGTGTCCGAAAAATATTCTTATATTTTTGACAAAATCTAATTCCACGTAATCCTAAGGCAGGATTAGCTTCTTCCATTTGGCCAAATAAATTATCTACCTTGTCCGCTCCTATATCTAAAGTCCGAATGATCACTGGTTTAGGATACATAATAGAAGCAAGGTCACGATATTCCTCAAACAACTCATCTTCATCTGGCAAATCTGTTCTATTTAAAAAGCTATATTCTGTTCTATATAAACCTATGCCTTCACCTCCATTATCAATAACAGAAGTAACCTCTTCAAAAAGCTCTATATTTGCAAAAACTCTTATTTGATAACCATCAATTGTCTCAGCAGGTAAATGACAATAACGAGTAATTAGTGCCTGATAAGATTCAAATTGATATTTTAAGTCTGTATATTTAGTAAGCTCTTCTTCTGAAGGATCAATTAAAATTTTTCCTTCAAATCCATCTAAAATAATCAATTCCCCATCAAAAATATTTTCCTCTAATTCTTCAACACCAACTACTGCTGGAATCTGGAGAGAACGAGCCATAATCCCTGCATGAGATGTTTTGCCTCCTAACGCAGTAGCAAATGCCATAATTTTATCTACTTCTAAAAGAACTGTATCTGTAGGAGAAAGATCATGGGCAAGTAAAATTACTCTTTCTGAAATTTTAGGAATAGTTTTTTGAGACCCAATTAACACTGCACATACTTTTTCAGCAACTAAATGAATATCTTGTATTCTTTGTTTAATATATTCATTATCTAAAGCATTAAAAATTTTTTCCAATTCAAAAACAGATTTTTCTATTGCCCATTCTGCATTTATATGTTGCTTTTGAATAATCTTCTTTGCTCTGCCAAATAATTTCTCATCTTGTAAAATCATTAAATGTGAATTTAAAATAGCTTCATGCTCTTTTAACTCTGGAGGTATCTTAGACTTTACCTCTTCCATCTCTTGACGCACCACTAAAATAGCATGTTCAAGTCTCTCAATCTCTTTAGAAACCTCAGCGTCAAAAATTGCTAAACGGGGTTTTATGCTTCCTTTTCTTCTATTTAAAAAAAACGCCTTACCAATTGCTACTCCACTAGAAACAGGAATGCCACCTATAATTTTTCTAGCCATTATTTCTCTTCTCCAAAACGATTTTCAAACAGCCATTCTAACTGTTTTATGGCTTGAATTGCGTCATCACCTTTTGCTCTTAAAGTCAAAACCTCTCCCATTGGAACTGCTAAAGTTAAAATATCTAAAATGCTCTTTGCATTTACTTCTACTTCTTTATAACATAACTTTATTTCTGCTTGAAATTTCATTGCCTCTTGAGAAAGTTTTGCGGCAGGCCTTGCATGTAAGCCCAAAGCATTTTTTACCACAACGTCTTTTATTACTTCCTCCATATATATCTCCCTTCTACTATAGCATTATGACAATAAAAATTTATCCAGAAAACAAATAAAGATAAATAAAAAGATCAAAATAAGCTCTCGTATTTTCATAAACTTTTTAAAAAATAAGACAAAACCAAAAATAAAATATAAAAAAATAAAATTCCATAAAAAATGAATATTTTCAATCCAATTAAGGTCAATAAATATTAAAATTAATCCAGTATTAATCAGTTTAATATATTGACCAACATCAATAAGATTCCATTTTCCTAAAGTTTGTAAAGCAAGAACTCCTTTTTTATAACCTAAAATAAATGTATATATTTTAAAAATTTGTAAACCTAGAAATAATATCAAACTTACAAAAAATGCTGTTTTATACCAACCCAAAATAATAAAAATAGAAGTAAAAAGAGCCCAATTAGGAAGTAAACTTCCTCCAAAAAAAGAATCTCCTATTGCTGAAAAAGTATATACAATGGTAGGTCGAAACTTTTGATAATCTTTAAGTTCTAACTCCTTTTTTATAATCTTTTGCTCTAAAGACAAAAAAATTCCCACTAAAAAAGGTGACCAAAAAGGATGACAATTATACACCTTTCTTAAATAACGCATTCTCGCTTTGCGTAAAGACTTTAGATCTTCTTTATAAAAAACTCTAAGGGCTGGATCTAAAGCATAGGCTAGACCTATATTTTGCAATCCTCGTGTATTAAAAACACTTCCAATAAAGTATGTTCTAAGAAAACATTGTAGAAGATCTTTAATTTTAAGCATCTAATAACCTATAAAATTTTTTTAATGTTTTAATTCGCTTATAATAAGTTCATATAATTCTTTATTAGACCATCCTATTACTTCTTGTTGCATAATTTTGATAATATCTTTTGCTTTTAGATTACTTTCCTTAAAGAAATAAATCTTTTCTTTTACTTTATCTAAGGATGTCTTAAAATCTGTTGGAGGAGCAATTAAAACAGTAATTTCCCCCCTCAGGCAACTTTCATCTAAATTAATATCATCTAGTCTCCCATATATTACTTCTTCATGAATTTTTGTAAGTTCTCTAGCCAGACAAAATTCTCTTTTACCCAAAACCTCATAAGCTATTTTAAGAGTTCTTAAAACTCTATTTTTGCGTTCAAAAAAAATTAAAGTACAAGGTAAAGTCATGAAATTAGCAAAAATTTTTCTTATCTCTCCTGCCTTGCGTGGCAAAAAACCAAGAAAGGTATGGGGTAAAGGAGGAAATCCAGAAACTATCAAAGCTGTAATAGGAGCACTAGGACCAGGAATTGGAATAATGGGAAAGCCATCTTCTCTTAACTTTTTAATTAATAAAAAACCAGGATCAGAAATTAAAGGAGTACCTGCTTCGGAAATAAGAGCTATATCTAATCCATTCTTTAGCCACGCTTTTACCAAAGAGAGTTTTTGTTTTTCATTTTGATCAAAAAAGCTTTCTATAGAGGGTAGAGGAATCTTTAAGGCGTGAAAAAGCTTTTTAGCAGACCTTGTATCTTCAGCTAAGACTTTATCTACATTTTTTAAAACATCTATTGCTCGAAAAGTAATATCACCAAGGTTGCCAAGAGGAGTTGCTACAATAAAAAGTCTCCCCTTGCCAGACGTTCTGGACATGTTTAATTCTCCATTTATTCTTTTCAACAAGAATACCTATAAAATCAAATCTACAAGGTCTTTGCCAAAACTTATTCTGACTTAAATAAATAGAAGCTGTTTTATAAAGTTTTTTAAATTTATTTTTATTAATAGTTTCAATAGGATTTACTTGACTTTTCTTATTTCTAACTCTTACTTCGACAAATATAATTTCTTTATCCAACTCACAAATAATATCAATCTCTCCATATTTAGAGCGAAAATTTGTCTCTAAAATCTTATATCCTCTAGCAATAAGATACTCTTTAGCAATTTTTTCTCCATTTAAGCCTGTTTCTAAATGCCTGGCAACCAATTTTTACCTTTTTCTCTTACACCTTTAAAAGTTAATCTATGAATCACACTAGGTCCTAAAGAAGCAAGTGCTCTTAAGTGTTCTTTAGTAGCATAACCTTTATGCTTTGCCAAACCATAACCAGGATAGCGTTTATCCAAATGAAACATAACCTTATCTCTAATAGTTTTAGCCAAAATAGAAGCTGCTGAAATTTGGGGTATTAAACTATCTCCTTTAATAATAGTTTGCTGAGGTAAGTTAAAAGGAATTTTTTGATTACCATCTACTAAAACCAATGTTGGCCTTAATTTTAAATTCAAAACAGCCCTATACATAGCCTTTAAACTAGCTTGCAATATATTAATTCTTTCTATTTCCCTAGGCCAAGAAAAACCAAAAGCCCAAGCAATTGCTTGGGCTTTAATTTGCTTAGCTAATAATTCTCTTTTCTTAACAGTTAACTTTTTAGAATCTGTTAAATCTCTTAAATAAAAATCATTAGGCAAAATAACTGCTGCTGCCACTACTGGCCCAGCTAAACAACCTCTGCCTACTTCATCAACACCTGCAATTAATTCTTGCACATTTTAATTTTAATTCCAAGTTTCCTTGGGCTTAATTCTAGCTGCTTTACCCTTTAAGTTACGCAAATAGTAAATTCTACCCTGACGTACCTTACCTTCAGCAATGACCTCTATCTTTTCAATAAAGGGAGAATGCAATGGGAAAACCCTTTCTACTCCTATACCACCACTAATTTTACGTACTATAAAAGTACTATTAGTAGTGCCACGCTTCACCCTAATAACAGTTCCTTGAAAAACCTGGATCCTTTCTTTTTCACCCTCAATAATTCGTACATGAACTTTTACAGTATCTCCTGCCTTAAATTTAGGCAAGTCCATACGCATTTGTTCTCTTTCAATGTTTTGAATAATGTTCATAGCTCCACTCCTTACCAGAATTCTCCTAAAATACGATCTACCATTATTGCGGCTGCTGAACGCACCGAAAGATGGTTATATTTACGGCCAAAACAAATTGGCTGTATTATAAAATCTGCCTTTTTTAAAATTTCTTTTGCTAACCCGTGCCCTGTGCCTAAAATCAATAAAACAGGCTTACTTTCTAACAACTTCCTAATTTTTAAAAAAGAAATTTCACCTTCTCTAGCACTTGTAGCAATTAAAACAGGTGGCTGGCCTGTTTTTAATTTTATTTTTTCAACAACTTCATCTAAGTTGGCAGCAACTTCTACTAATTCTAACGCCCTTGCTCTATCTGTATTTAGCTTAGAACTAGGACCTTTTGTCCAATGTTCAAGTAAGCGTTTAGCTAGTTTTTGCTGATCTTGTAATGGAGTTACTAAAAAATAACCCCCTAACCCGTACGTACAAGAAACGCGACTAATATCGTGAATATCAAGATTTGTCAAAGAAGTTGTACTAACTTTTTTAAATTTGTCTAAAACAGGATAATGAAGAAGTGTTAAATATAAATTTTTACCTAATTCTCTTTTAGGCAATTTTTTTAAAAATTCTCTATCTTCTTGGTTTAAATAAGTTTTTATTAGTAACTCTGGCCGATTTTTTAATGTTATTTCTAATGATTTTTGCCGTTTCCATTTTAAAATTTTAGAATGATGACCAGATAACAATACTTGAGGCACCTTATATCCTTTATATTCCTCTGGCCTTGTGTAATGAGGATATTCTAAAATATCATTAAAAAAACTATCCTCTTTAAAAGACTCTTCTTTACTCATAAATCCAGGTAATAATCTAGATATGGCCTCAATAATATTTAAAGCAGCACTTTCTCCTCCATTTAAAACATAATCTCCAACCGAAAGCACATCTAAAGAATACATCTCTTCAAGCCGAGCATCTATCCCTTCGTAACGTCCACAAATAAGTACTATATCTTTTTGTTTAGCTAAAATTTTTGCTTTTTCTTGAGAAAATAATTTACCTTTAGGAGAAAGAAGTATTTTATAACTATTTTGAGGTGTTTGTTGCAAAGCCCTATCTAAAGGAGGCAACATCATTACCATACCTGCTCCCCCACCATAGGGCTTATCATCAACTGTCTTATGCTTATCTTCAGTAAAATCCCGTGGGTTTATAAAAATAAATTTAATTAGTCCTTTTTCGCGAGCTTTTTTTAATTGACCACAATTTAAAGCAGACGCAAAATATTCTGGAAAAAGGGTAATAATATAAAATGTCATATTAAACTCTTTTAATCTTTAACTATAAGAACTCTATATCTATTTTTGTAAATAAATTTCTAAAAGTCCTTCTGGGGGTGCAATTATTGCCTTTTTCTTTTCACCTATCATATCTATAATAAAATCTTCTGTAGCTGGAAATAAAACTTCTTGACCATCTAAAGTCTCTATTTCCCAAATTTCACTATCTCCTATTAACTTAATATCCTTTATTTCTCCTAAATATGATCCTTCGTCTAAATAAACTCTCCATCCAATTAATTCATAAAGATAATATTCTCCTTCCTCTTTGGAAGGAAATTTATCTTCCGGAAAATAAATTTCTGCTCCTCGCCATTTTTCTGCTTCAGTCCTATCAAGTATGTTTTCAACTGTTAGTAAAATTCTTTTTTGATGAGGACGCCACGAAATAATTTTAAATGCCACAGGCCTTTTAAATCCTAGTTTTAAATAAATATATTCAAAATTATCTAAAAAAAATGGGGAGTGAGCAAAAAGTTCTATACTCAACTCCCCTTTCAGGCCATGTGGCTTTACAACCCTTCCACAAAGAACTAGGTTGCTAGCCATTTTTTTCTACTCTATAATTTCCAAGACTGCCCTTTTCTTGGCTTTAGTAGAGGCTGCGCTCAAAATAGTACGCATAGCCCTGGCAGTTCTGCCCTGTTTTCCAATTACTTTACCTAGATCTTCCTTTGCAACCTTCAGCTCGATTACTGAGGTTTGCTCACCTTCAATCTCTGAAACCTTTACTGCATCTGGATTGTCTACCAAAGACTTGGCAATGTACTCAATCAAATCCTTCAACATAGGCACCTCCGCTTTTAACTACAGTTCTTTAGTTTCCGGACCTACAACAACTTCAGGCCCACAGGCTATAAGCCAGCTTTTTTTAAAAGTGAACGAACAGTATTAGAAGGTTTAGCTCCTCTGTCCATCCACTTTTTTAACTTTTCTGGATCAATTTTAATATCAGGTGGTTCAGTCATTGGATTATAATATCCAATAATTTCTAACGCTCTTCCATCTCTTCTCGTAGCACTATTAATAGCCACAATACGATAAAAAGGTCTTTTTTTCGAACCCATCCTGGTCAGTCGCAATTTCAATGCCATTTCCTTAAACCCCCATAAAATTAAGTCTATTTTCCTTTAAGAATAATTAAAAAATAAAATCAAAAAACAACTTTGTCTAGTAAAAAAATATTGTTTTTTTACTTTTTCTTTTTTTTCTTTAATTTTTTACGTTTTGCCTTTAACTTTTTACGATCTACTTTTTTATTTTTCATTCCCAATCTTCTTCCACCACCCATCTGTCCCATCATTTGCTGCATCATCTTACGCATTTGTTCAAAATTTTTAAGTAAATTATTTACATCTTGAACTGTAGTTCCACTTCCTTTTGCAATTCTTTCTTTACGACTAGCATTTATTATTTTGGGATTTTTTCTTTCTTCTTTGGTCATAGAATTAATAATGGCTTCTAATTTTGCCATTTCTTTTTCTGGAATTTTTACATTTTTTAACTGATCTCTAAGTTTTCCCATGCCAGGAATTAACTTTAGTAAACCCTCTATAGAACCAAGTTTTTTGATTCTTTTCATTTGAGTACGAAAATCTTCTAAGTCAAATTTAGCTGTTTTTAACTTTTCTTCTAATTTAAGAGCTTCTTTTTCATCAATACTGGATTGGGCCTTTTCAATTAAAGTTAAAATATCGCCCATCCCTAAAATACGAGAAGCAATACGATCTGGATGAAAAACTTCTAGATCCTTTAATTTCTCTCCTACTCCAATAAATTTTATAGGCTTACCAGTAACAGATTTAATAGAAAGAGCTGCTCCACCTCTAGCATCACCTTCCATCTTTGTTAAAATAACACCAGTAATATCCAATAATTCATCGAATCTAGAAGCAACATTAACTGCATCTTGCCCAGTCATTGCATCTGCAACAAATAAAATCTCTTGAGGCGAGCATGCTTGCTTTATTTCTACTAATTCATTCATTAAAACTTCATCTATGTGTAAACGACCCGCTGTATCTAAAATTAAAATATCATAACCTTTTTCTATGGCTTCTTCTCGTGCTTGTAAGGCAATATCTACTGGTTTCATATTAGAAGAAGAACCAAAAGAGGGAATATTAATCTCTGAAGCCAATTTTTGTAATTGCTCAATAGCAGCAGGGCGATATACGTCTGCAGGAACAAGTAAAGGAGAAAACTTTTTACGACGTAAAAATAAGGCAAGTTTGGCAGCAGAGGTGGTTTTACCTGAGCCTTGAAGACCCACTAACATAATAATATAAGGCTTTTTACCTTTTAATTCTAAGCCTACATTTTTTCCACCAAGCAGCTCTATCAGTTCTTCATGAACTATTTTAACAACTTGCTGCCCAGGAGTAAGACTTTTTAAAACCTCTTTACCTAAAGCCTTTTCCTTAACTTTACGAGTAAAATCTTTAACAACTTTATAATTTACATCAGCTTCTAAAAGGGCGAGCCTTACTTCTCGAAGACCCTCCTCAATACTTGCTTCATCTAAACGGCCTCTGCCCTTTATTTTTTTAAAAACACTATCTAAACGTTCAGATAAACTATCAAACATTTTCCTACCTTGAGTTTTGGTGAAATAGAACTCGTTATCTCTATGCCTGTGTAATAGTCAAGAAAAATTTTTCAATTTTTTTCTGTCAAATTTCTCAAACACTCATTACATTTAATTGACTTACCTTTGAGATTGTTTTTAAAAGATAAACTCAGTTTTGTGCGGATGGAGGAAAATCAAATGGACAACATTGTAGTGATTGGTTCCCAATGGGGAGATGAAGGAAAAGGAAAAATCGTAGATATTCTCACTGAGAATGCAGATCTAATTGTTCGTTTCCAAGGTGGAAATAATGCTGGGCATACATTAGTTGTTAATGGCAAGACCTTTATTTTTCATTTAATACCTTCTGGTATTTTACATACATCTAAAACCTGCTTAATTGGAAATGGCGTAGTTTTAGATCCAGAAGTTCTATGCAAAGAAATAGACACATTGGCCAAAGAAAATATCTTTATTGACCCTAATAGATTAAAAATAAGCAAAAAAACGCACATTATTATGCCTTATCATAAACTTTTAGATAGTGCCCGAGAACAATATAAATCAGGCAAAGATAAAATTGGTACTACAGGAAGAGGAATAGGACCATGTTATGAAGATAAAATGGCAAGAATTGGAATAAGAGCTGGAGATTTTCAAAACTTAAACTTTTTAAAACAAAAAATAGAAAAAGCTCTTATTGAAAAAAATATTCTTTTTAAGCACTTATATAAAATAGAACCAGTTTCAACAGAAAAAGTTTTTAAACAAATAGAACCCTATGCAAAAAGACTTGTTCCTTTTTTAACAGATGTGAGTGAAGAAATTCAAAAAGCTCAGCAGCAAAATAAAACAGTTTTATTCGAAGGAGCACAAGGAACCCATTTAGATATAGACCACGGAACTTATCCTTTTGTAACTTCCTCTAATACTGTAGCAGGTAGTGCTGCCACTGGAAGTGGATCTTCTGTTAGAAATTTAAAACGCATTATTGCTATTGTAAAAGCATACACAACAAGAGTAGGTAGTGGCCCTTTTCCTACTGAAAATAATAACGAGGAAGGAAATTATTTACAACAAAAAGGAGCAGAATTTGGAGCAACTACAGGGAGAAAAAGACGATGTGGTTGGCTTGACCTAGTCATTTTAAGAGAATCTTTAAGATTAAATGGTCCAACTGAAATTGCACTTACTAAACTTGATGTACTAGGAGGTCTCAAAGAGATAAAAATTTGCACAGCTTATGAATATCAAGGCAAAACAATATATTATCCTCCCCAAGAAGAAAATGCCTTAGAAAATGTTAAGCCAATATATCAAACTCTCCCAGGATGGGAAAAAGATATTTCTCAATTAAAAACTTTTGATGAGTTACCAAAAAATACTCAAAATTATATTCAGACTATAGAAAAATTATTAAATATTCCAATAAAGATTATTTCTGTAGGACCTGGAAGAGAGCAAACTATTTGGCGTTAATTTTATTATGTTAATTAAATGTTAGAAAAAAAAAATATTTTATTAAAAAATCTTTTTATAAAATTAAAAAAAAATCCACCTTCTAGTATAATATTAGAAGGTGGGAGTAATCAATTTAGATTAGATGTATTTAAAATTTTAGTAAAAATATTAAATTGTAGTCAAAACGGATGTAATATATGTAATATTTGTAAATCAATAGATAATTTTGAGTGTAGAGATATTATTATTTTTGAAAGTAATGAAACAAAAATAGAAAATATTAGAGAATTAAAACAAGTTCTCTCAAATCTTCCAAATAATAATTATAGGTTTATTTGTTTTAAAGAAGCTCATGATTTAAATATTAACTGCTTAAACTCTCTATTAAAAGTTTTAGAAGAACCTCCTAAAAATAATATATTTGTTTTTCTTGTTTCTCAAAGAGAAAGTCTTTTAACAACAATTCTTTCAAGAAGTTTTGTATTTAATTTATCTTTTTATAAAGAAAAAATTAAAATAAAAGATGAATTTCAAAGTGCTATTAAATTTATTTATACTGGTAAAAATTTTTTTAAATTAAATAAAAAAGAAAAATTTTCAATAATTGAAATTAAAAATTTAATTAAATTTTTTCAACAAGAATTAATCTTATCTTACTTAAAAAATAATAACAATTCTCTTTTCTTAAACAATATTTCTCCTCACCAATTCTTCAAAATAGTAAATACATTAAATATTGCTCAACAGTCTTTAAATAGTAAAGTATCTCCAAACCTAGTTTTAGAATGGTTTGTTGTAAAAATATTTCTAATTCTTCATTCTAAAGATATTACCTAAAAAGTTATAAATTTTCTTCTTTAATAACTCTATCAAAACAAACAATTCTCTGTCCATCTTCAATATTAATTAACTTAACTCCCATAGTATCTCTTCCAGCTTTTCTTATATCTTTAACACCAATTCTAATAATTTTATTTAAAGAATTTAAGATAATAATTTCATCTTTTTCATTTACCAAAACAGATCCACACACAGATCCTGTTTTATTATTAACTTTCATATTTTTAATTCCTTTTCCTCCTCTAGATTGTACTCTATACATATCTAATGATGTTCTTTTACCAAATCCTTTTTCAGAAATAGTTAAAAGTTCTTTTCTGTCATCACCATTTATTTCTACTGCTGATACGACTTTATCTCCTTCTCTTAAAGCAACTCCTTTAACTCCCATTGCATTTCTACCTATTGGCCTAATCTCATTTGTATTAAAACGGATACAATATCCACTTTTTGTTATCAACATAATTTCAGAATCATGATGAATAAGTTTAACATCAATTAGTTCATCACCATCTTTCAAATTAATAGCTATAATACCAGTTTGTCTAATATTTTTAAATAAAGATGTAGATGTTTTTTTAACTAATCCCCTTTTAGTTACAAAAAAGAAATAGTCATTTATAGTTAAATTACGTTGAGAAACCAATTTTGCAATAAATTCTTCTTGGGCTAATGGAATAATATTTTTAATATGTATACCCTTAGCAATTCTGCTAGCTTCTGGTATATCATAAACTTTTATTTTATAACATTTTCCTTGATTTGAAAATAAATAAAGATCCTGGTGATTAGAAGTAGTTACTAAGTCTATAACAAAATCATTTTTTGATACATTTGCTCCAACAATCCCTTTTCCTCCTCTTTTTTGTTGATTATAATTACTAAGAGAAGTTCTTTTAATATATCCATTTTTTGTTAAAGTAACAACAACTTCACTGTCAGGAATAATATCTTCTACATTAATATTATCTGGATCATAATCTAAAATAATAGTTTTTCTTTCCGAAGAGTAATCTTGTTTTATTTTTATTAATTCTTCTTTTATTACTGTCTTTAAAACTTCCTTATTATTTAAAATTGAATTTAAATATTCAATAGTCTTAATTAACTCATTATATTCTTCAATTAATTTTTGTTTCTCTAAATTTGTAAGACGCTGTAACTTCATATCTAAAATTGCTTGAGCCTGTATCTCTGAAAAATCATAATTTCTAATCAAATTTTTCTTTGCTTCAGAAGGAGTTTTTGATTGTTTAATAGTTTTTATTATTTCATCAATAATATCTAATGCTTTTTTAAGACCTTCTAAAATATGAGCTCTTGCTTCTGCTTTATTTAATTCAAATTTTGTTCTTCGTAAGACAACTACTCTTCGATGTTCTAAAAAACACTCTAAAACTTCTTTTAAAGTTAATAATTTTGGCCGATTATTAACAACAGCCATTATATTAATACCATAAGATTGTTCCAATCCAGAAAACTTATATAATTTATTTATAATTATATCTTCATAAACACCTTTTTTTAACTCTATAACTATTCTAATACCATTTCTATCTGATTCATCTCTAAGATCAGCAATACCTTCAATTTTATTTTCATTTATAAGTTGAGCAATTTTTTCTACCAAATTTGATTTATTAACTGCATATGGTATTTCTTTAATAACAATAGATTTATTTTTTCCTTCTTCTATTTCTATTTTTGAACGTATCTTTATACTTCCCCTACCAGTTTCATATGCAGATTTTAATCCTTCTTGTCCATATACAAAAGCACCTGTTGGAAAATCAGGTCCTTTAATAAAATTCATTAAATCAGAAACACAACAATTTGGATTATCTAAAAGATATAAAGTAGCCTCAATTACTTCTTTTAAATTATGAGGAGGAATATTCGTAGCCATTCCAACAGCAATACCTGAAGATCCATTTATAATTAAATTTGGTATCTTTGTTGGCAATACTTCTGGTTCTTTTAGAGTATTGTCATAATTAGGTCTAAAATCAACAGTATCTTTATCTATATCTGTTAAAAACTCTGACGTAATTTTTGCTAATCTTACTTCAGTATAACGCATAGCAGCAGCAGAATCTCCATCAATAGAGCCAAAATTACCTTGTCCCTCTATAAGAGGCTCTCTCATATTAAAATTTTGAGCCATGCGCACTAATGCATCATATACAGCAGCATCTCCATGAGGATGATATTTACCAATAACATCACCAACAATTCTTGCAGATTTTTTAAAAGGTTTATTATAGGTATTACCTAACTCATGCATAGCATATAAAATACGGCGATGAACTGGTTTTAAACCATCTCTAACATCTGGAAGTGCTCTACCTACTATAACACTAAGTGAATATTCTAAATAAGACTTTTTTAGCTCATCTTCTATATTAATATAATTAATCACTTCTTATATCTCCTATTAAATATCTAATTCTTTTACTAATAAAGCATTTCTTTGTATAAAATCCCTTCTTGGTTCAACTTTCTCTCCCATTAAATTTGAAAACAGTTCATCAGCTTCTTCTCCATCTTCAATTTTAACCTGATATAAAATTCTTTTATCTGGATTCATTGTTGTATCCCATAATTGTTCTGGATTCATTTCACCAAGACCCTTATAACGTTGAATATTAATACCTTTTCTAGAAAGTTCATAAATTTTTTCATAAAGTTCAAATAAGTTATTTATTTGATAAAAATTATCAAAAAATTTTACATTAAATATAAATTTTTCACTAAATTCTTTAAAATATTTAACTAGTTCAAAAGATTTTCTATATATTTTAGAATTAAAAAACTCTATACCTACTTTTACTTTAAAATCATTACTTTCAAAAATTAAAAAGACTCTTTTCTCTTCATCTTCATTTATAATTTCATCAATTATTAAATTAATATTAAAATTATTTAAATATTCTTTTAAATTTAAATATATAGAATCAAAATTTTGAACAGTTATTTTATCTTTAAAATTTAATAAATAAAAAAACAAATTACTATTTAATCCAATATTAAAAACTTCATCTAAATTGTATTTTAAATTGTTTAAATTTAAAATAAATTCTTTTTTATTGTCTATTAATTTATCATCAACATATATTTCTATTTTATCTAAAATTCTGTTTAATAAGAATTCATTCAACTCTTTATCATCTACAAAATAATATTCTTTCTTTTTTTCAGAAATACGATAAAGAGGTGGTTGAGCTATATATAAATATCCTCCATCAATTACTTCTTTAAATTTACGATAAAAAAGAGTTAAAAGAAGAGTTCTAATATGAGCTCCATCAACATCAGCATCTGTCATAATAATAATTTTATGATAACGAAGTTTAGATAAATTCTCCTGTTCAATCCCAAGACCAAGAGCAGTAATAAGTGCTCTAATCTCTTTATTTTCCAACATTTTATCAAGCCTAGTTTTTTCTACATTTAAAATTTTACCTCTTAAAGGCAAAATAGCTTGAAACTTTGGATTTCTACCTTGTTTAGCTGAACCACCTGCAGAATCACCCTCTACAATAAAAATTTCACTTTCTTCTGGCTTTTTGCTCTGACAATCTGCTAATTTTCCAGGTAATGAATTATCAGATAAAGCACTTTTTCTTCTTACTAATTCCCGTGCCTTTTTGGCTGCTTCTCTAGCTCTTGCAGAGTCAACTATTTTTTCAATAATGGTTTTAGCTTCTTTAGGATTTTCTTCTAAAAAAGTATTAACTTTTTCATAAACAAAACTCGCTACAATACCTTGAATTTCACTATTTCCAAGTTTTGTCTTTGTTTGACCTTCAAATTGAGGATTTGGTAATTTGACACTTACTATTGCAGCTAACCCTTCTTTAACATCATCTCCTGAAATTTTTATTTTTAATTTTTTAGGCAAGTCTTTAGCATTATTAATATAATTATTTATAGCTCTTGTTAAAGCGGTTCTAAAACCTACTAAATGTGTTCCTCCTTCAATAGTTCTAATATTGTTAGCAAATGATAATATCTTTTCAGAATAATTAGTAGAATACTGAAAAGCAAATTCAACTTGAACCTGTTCTGTTTCTGCAAATCCATAACATACAGGATGAATTGCCACATTTCCACTATTTAATTTCTCTACAAAGGATTTAATCCCACCTTCAAATTTAAAACTATCGTGATTACCTGTTCTTTCATCTAAAAGTTCTATTAGAATACCACTATTTAAATATGCAAGCTCTTCAAATCTTTTTGCTAAAATAGAATAATCAAAAATTACCTCTTCAAAAATTTCTTCGTCAGGCCTAAATTTAACAGTAGTACCAGTTTTATTTGTCTCTCCTATTTCTTTTAGTTCTGTAACAGGAATTCCTCTTTCATAACGCTGAAAGTATTTTTTACCATTTCTTCTAATTGTAACTTCTAAAAATTCTGATAAAGCATTAACAACAGAAACTCCAACACCATGCAACCCACCAGAAACCTTATAAGTAGAATTATCAAACTTACCACCTGCATGTAATACAGTCATTACAACTTCTACTGCAGGTCTTCCTTCTTTTGGATGAATATCTACAGGAATTCCTCTACCATTATCTATTACAGTGACACTATTATCTAAATGAATTAATATTTTAATATGATTACAGTAACCAGCCATAGCTTCATCAATACTATTATCAACAACTTCATAAACAAGATGATGAAGTCCTCTGTAATCAGTACTGCCAATATACATGGCTGGTCTTTTACGAACAGCAGATAAACCTTCTAATATTTTAATACTTTCAGCATTATAATTACTCATATTATTTTTTACTCCTCAGTATAGTAGGATTCTTCTTCTATTTCAACAGGCATTGCATAAATTACATAATTAGGATCATCTTCACCTTCTATTTTAAATGGTTCTAATGTTCCTGAAAATCCAAATTTTATTAAAGAAGAGTTAAAATGTTCTAACATTTCAATAACATCTTTTGTCATTAAAACAATTTGATTTAGATTTCCATGATATTCACATTCTAAGACTTCTTCTGCTTCTCCTATTTCAGATCCATAAGCACTTAGAATTATTTCTTTTTCAGAAAGTTTAAATACAGTTGATTTAGTATTAGTGTTAAATAGAAAAAGTCTGTCAAGAGATTCTATTAGACTTTGTTTATTTAAAGTTAGAATTGAATTTAATTGATCTTTATATTTATTTAAAAAATCATGATACTTAGGAAATTCATAAGAACTTAAAGGAAAAGAATACATCTCTTTTTTATCTATTGTTCTAATAAATAGTCTATTGTTATTTAAATTAATTTCAATATCTTCTTCTGTTAAGATTTTTTTTAGCTCATTCACTATTTTTTTATTTATTAAAATTCCGTCATCTGGTATAATATCGTAAATATCATCATTATATATTTTATATAATGCCATTTTAGGACCATTTAAACCACAAAATTCTATTTCTCCATCTTTATTTCCTTTTTTAAGGCTTAAACATGTCATACTTTCCATACTTTCGTCATCTGCTATACAAAAATAAACTCTATCTATTGCTTCTTTTATTACATCTCCAGACCATATTTTTTTATTTTCTTCAGGAAAATTATTTAATTCTTGAAACCAAGATTTTTCTACACTTGGAATAGTATATTTATTATTATTTTGTTTAATTATTACTTTTTGATCTTTTAATTGAATATTTACATCTCCAGAACTTAACTTTTTTAAAAGATCAGCGAAAATTTTTCCTTGGATACCAATTAAACCAGGTTCTTTAATTTGTCCTTCATAATTACAAATAATTTCAATATTAGAATCTGTGGCTAAGAATTGAATCTTAGAGTCTTGGGCTTTAATCCAAATAGTTCTTAGAAAAGCTGCTCCGCTTTTTTGAGGTAAAATAGATGATATTTTTTGAACTCCATTTAACACCTCTTCTCTTTTAAAACTAATATTCATCTTTTTCTCCTTTTTATTATTAAGAGTGTTATTTTGTTCGTAATTCTTTTAACTTGTTGAAAATAAAAAATTTTTTAAAATTTATTTAAGAACTTTTTTTATTTTTTTGTTTCTTTTTTTTTATAAAAAAAATATTTGTTCTTAAATTTTAACTTTAGAACAATATTGTTCTTAATTTGAGTTTATTGACTAATAATTTAGCCTTGACTAAGAAGTAAAAAATATAACTGATTTTTTCTTTAATTGCAAATAAATGGGTTATTATAACTTGTTGGGATGATTAAAAAAATGGAGAAAATATGGCTACAATAAAAAAGACTATTCAGGAAATTAATGAAAAGATTAAGAAAGGGAAAGCAGTTATTTTAAATGCTAAAGAAATGGCTGAGTTAGTGAAAAATGTAGGTAAAAAAAAGGCAGCAGCAGAAGTAGATGTTGTAACTACTGGTACTTTTTCTCCTATGTGTTCCTCTGGACTTCTTTTTAATTTTAAACAATACCCACCTTTGATAAAAGCCTCAAAGGTTTGGTTAAATGGAGTTCCTGCTTATGCTGGACTAGCTGCTGTAGATGCTTATTTAGGAGCAACAGAGCCTACTGAAGACGATCCTTTAAATAGAGTATTTCCAGGACAATTTAAATATGGTGGTGGGCATGTTATTGAGGATTTATTAAGAGGTCGTTCTGTTCATTTAAGAGCTAAAGCTTATGGTACAGATTGTTATCCTCGAAAATATTTAGAAAAAGATATTACTTTAGGAGAATTAAATGACGCTATTTTATTAAATCCGCGTAATTGTTATCAAAATTACAACTGTGCTTTAAATTTGAGTTCTAAAATAAAATATACTTATATGGGCCCTCTTCGTCCTCATGGGGCTAACGTTAATTTTGCTACCTCAGGTTGTTTAAGTCCTTTATTTAATGATCCTTATTTAAGAACAATAGGTACAGGTACTAAAATATTTTTAGGAGGAGGAGTAGGATATGTTATAGGACATGGTACTCAACATAATCCTTCTCCTCCTAGAAATCAACGAGGGTTACCGTTAAAACCTGCTGCCACTTTAATGTTAAAGGGTGATTTAAAACAAATGGATCCTAAGTATATTAGAGGATTAAGTATTATCGGATATGGTTGTTCTATTTGTGTAGGAGTTGGAATCCCTATTCCTATTCTTGATGAAGAAATGGCGTGGTTTACTGGCGTAAGTGATGAAGACATTCAAATGCCACTTATAGATTATGGGGAAGAATATGGGCAAGGAAAAGCAAAACCTTTAAAATATGTTAATTATTCTGAATTATTATCTGGAAGTATTGAGTTTGAAGGAAAGAAGATACTTACAGTACCTGTTACTAGTTATTCACTTTCTTTGGAAATAGCAGATACTTTAAAAAAGTGGATTGAAAAAGGAGATTTTTTATTAACTGAACCTCAAGAGTTTTTTATTTAATTAGGATAATATGATATGAATAAATTTCATTTTTCAAGAATTAAAAAGATTCAACAATTTATTTTACAAAAAAAAATAGATTGCTTTTTAATATTAAATCCTACTAATCGTTATTATTTATCTGGTTTTGAATTAAAAGATGTTCAATATAATGAAAGTGCTGGTTTTTTAATTATTACTTCTAATGATTTTTTTCTATTTACAGATCCTCGTTATATAGAAGAGGCTAAAGATATTTTTAGTGATAATATTTTTATTTACTCAGGTGATAAATTTAAGTTTATTATCGATATATTAAAAAATAGACTTAATATAAAAAAAATAGGTTTTGAATATAATTTTTTTAATTATGAATTTTTTATTAATTTAAATAAAAATTTTGAATTAATACCTTTTAAAAATGTCGTTGAAAATTTAAGAAAAATAAAGGATGAAATAGAGGTAGAACACATTAAAAAATCAAATCAACTAGTTTATGAAGTTTTTAAAATATTACCTAAATATTTTAAAGTAGGTCAGACAGAAAAAGAAATTGCGTGGTTTATAGAAAAGTTTTTTAAAGAACATGGTGCTAGAGAAAATGCGTTTTCTCCAATTGTTGCTTTTGGTAAAAATGCTGCAAAACCTCATGCATCTCCTTCTGATAAAAAACTTTCTTTTAATGACGTAGTATTAATAGATATAGGTTGTCGTTTTTTAGATTATTGTTCAGATCAAACAAGAACTTTTTGGTTTGGAGATAATCCTTCATCTGAATTTTTAAAAAATTTAGAATTAGTAAAGGAAGCTCAGAGAAAAGCTATAGAATTTATTAAACCAGGAGTAAAAATAAAAGATGCTTATTTGTTAGTAAAAGATTTTTTTAGAAAATATGGGGTAGATAATTATTTTACTCATGCTTTAGGTCATGGAATTGGGTTAGATACTCATGAAATTCCTGGAATAAATTTTACTAATGAAGATCTTTTTGAAACTGGAATGGTTATCACTGTTGAACCTGGATTATATTATCCTGAATGGGGAGGAATTAGGTGGGAGCATATGATTCTTGTCACTAAAAATGGCGTAGAAATTCTTTAAAAATGTTTTCGTGTAGAATTTATCTTAAGATTCCACGCTCTGAAATAGCCTATTTAAAGTTTTTAATTGAAGGATGGGATAATTTAGCTTACTTTACGGTTATTGATAAGTATAAGGCTGTTGTGCAGTTAGTTTGTTCAAAAGATTATTTGCAACAAGTATTATTTTTTCTAAAAAAAATAAATTCAGAATTAAATATAGATATAATTTATGTTAAAGAGGAGATATAAATATGAGATTTAACTTAAAAATTATTATTATTTTTATTTTATCTTTATTTTTGTATGCAATGGGATCAAATCAAGGAGTTGTTACTAAAATACCTAAACCAGATAGAAATTTTAAAGTAAAAATATTTGATGTTGATGAAAATATGATAGTAGTAACTGATTTTTCAGTAAATGGATTAACTTATTTACCTGTTCAATTAGGTAAAACTGATATTAGCCTTGATTTTGCAAAAATAAAAAAGGTTCTTTTTTATCTTCAGGATAAAAATATAAAAGTTAAGGTTTTTTTTAAAGATGGAGAAGTTTCTTCTTTTTTTATAAAAAAAGATATTTTATTTTTTGGACGAACTAAATGGGGAAATTTAAAAATTAAATCAGAAAATTTAAAAAAAATAATTTTTATTTATTAAATATCAAAAAAAAATTTTGCATTTATAGCTGTTTGCTTCCATATTTCAAGAACATCTTTTTGCTTAATTTCAGCTAATTTATAAGCAGAAAATACTATAAAAGCAGGTTCATTTCTTTTACCTCTATAAGGTTCTGGAGTTAAGTAAGGTGAATCGGTTTCTAACATAATACGATTTAAAGGAGTGTATTTAGCAATATCCTGAATTTGTTTAGATTTTTTAAAAGTAATCGTTCCAGGTAAAGATATATACCATTCATTTTCTAAAATTTTATCAAGTGCTTCTTTATCATAACTAAAACAATGAAAAAGACATTTTTTTATTTTAAAGTTATTTAAGATAGAAAATGTATCTTCCTTTGCTTCTCTTGAATGAATTACGATTGGTTTATTTAGAGATAATGCTAAATCTATTTGTTGTTCAAAAATTTCTTTTTGAAATTTTGGTTTTGAGAAATTGTAATGGTAATCTAGACCTATTTCACCAATTGCTTTAATATTATATTTTGAACAAATATCTTTTATTTTCTTTATTTCTTTTATGTTTCCTAATTTTTCAGCATCATGTGGGTGAATACCTAAGATATAAAATATATTTTTATTATTTTGTAATCTATCTATATTGTTAAAAAATTCTTCTGAAGATAAAAAGACATTTCCAATATATTTAATTCCACATTTTTTTGCTTTTTGAATAACATTTTCAAGATCATTTTGAAAATGTTTTAAACTTAGATGGGCGTGTGTATCTATTCCTTCTAGGGGTAGAGAAATATCTTCAGGATCTATTTTACTTTTTTTAGACATTTAATTTTCACCATTTTGTTCAAATTTATCTAAATCAATTGCTTCTTCTATTAAAAGAATAGGAATATCTTCTTTTATCGGATATACTTTTTTACACTTCTCACAAATGAGACCGTTTTCTTTTTGAGTTAATTTAAGTTCATTTTTGCATTTAGGACAAGCTAAGATATTTAGCAGTTCTTTATTAATGGCCATAAACTATTCCTCCTTTAAGCATATAAAATTTTTTCTTTTAAATTGAGAGGTAAAATTTTCATTATTCTAACTATAATAGATACTATTAAAATAGACATTATGACTCGTATAAAAAGTATACCTGATAAATGTGCTCCTATAAATAGCATTAAAATAGTGTCTTCTATTATACTATGAGATAAACCCATTAAAGTTAATGATGTAAAAATTTCTTCTTTCGGTATTGTGCCAGATTTACTTTCTTCTATTAGAATTCCTCCACCATAAGATAATCCCATGGTTAAACCAACCATAGTTAATATAAGTCCTTTATCTTTTATATCTAATAAATTTAAAATTGGTTTTAATAGTTTATTAAATATATTTAATAGTTTTGTTTTTTCGATAAAATCTATAATTAATATTAAAATAAATATTATAAAAAATATATAAAACAAATTTTTTATTTGATTTATAGACCATATAAATAAATCATCGTTATGACTAATTGATAATATTATATTTGCTTTATCTTGTAATAAATTAAAATTACGATAAATATAGTTTAAAAAGAATCCTATTATTAAAGCACTGAAAAATCTACAAAAAAATTGGAATAACATTTTTGGACCTGATTTTTGTACAATTTTTAATTCTATAGGTAAAGAGTGAGCTATTAAAATAATAGTTGCTAATACTGTCATTTGAGCAATAGTCAAATTTTGACTTTCTGGTAAAGAAGTTAAGACTATAATTCCAGAATAAATATTATTTATCATTGCGGTAGCCCAAACTATACCCATGCTTCCTGGTAATCCCAATAAATTCATAATAGGTTTTAATATTTTTCCTATAATTGGTATTATATTAAAATATTCTAATATTTTTAATATAATAATGATAGGTATCATAATTTTTAAAAGATAAATCCATGTTGTAAAGGATTTTTTTAAGTTATTTTTTATTAATATAAACATATTCTAAAATATATTTTTTAATATATTTTCTTTATTTTGGTTAGAATTAAATTCGTCTGGTATATTGCTTATTTCTTTGGGTTCTGTTCCTTTTTTAAAGGGCAATAAATAAACTTCTTTACTTATAGGACTAGCTAGTTTTCCTGTTTGACCGTCTATTTTAAGCATTACAATATTATCTGGTTTTGGAAAATCTTGAATAGGATAATTAGGTTCTACTGCAAGTCTATAATTTACCCAAATAGGAGAAGCAGCTCTTGAGCCTGTTTCATATTTACCCATTGGCTTTACTTGATCAAAACCAACATATACGCCTGTAAGTAAATAAGGTGTAAAACCTATAAACCATGCATCTTGTTCATTATTAGTTGTGCCTGTTTTACCTGCAACTGGTCTTTTTAATACTTTTGCCCTCCAGCCAGTTCCATATTTGACTACTTGTTGTAAAAGATAAGTTATAATGTAGGCTGTGTCTGGAGATAAAGCTTCTTTTATTTGTGGAGTTACTTGATATAATATATCTCCCCAAGAATTTTTTACTTCTTTTACTAAATATGGTTCAATATAAGTTCCAAGACGTGCAAATGCTGTATAAGCTCTACAAAGTTCCCAAGGTGTTACAGGAACAGAACCTAAGCAAATGGATAAATCACTTGGAAAATTTTCTTCAATACCTAAAAGTTTTGCTCTTTTAATAATATTTTTAATTCCTATTTTAGATGCAATTCTAATAGTAACTAAATTTCTTGATTTTACCAATGCTGTTCTTAATAAAGTTGGTCCAAAAAATATTCCCTCAAAATTTTCTGGTTTCCAAGTAGAGTTTGTTGTTTTATCTTCATAAACTATGGGTGCGTCTAAAATAATAGAAGCAGGAGTGAATCCTTTATCTATTGCTACAGAATATACAATTGGTTTAAAAGCAGATCCTGGTTGTCTTTTTGCTTGAGTGACTCTATTGAATTGTGATTTAAAAAAATCGTATCCTCCAACTAAAGCTAAAACTTCTCCTGTTCGTGGGTCTAATGAAAAAATAGCTCCTTCTACTTCAGGCTCCTGTTCGAGAGATAATATCCAAAGATTATCTTTTTTTTCTTGTATAGATGCATAAACAATATCTCCTGCTTTTAAAACTTTGGTAGCATCTTTTATTCTAGGAACATCTTCAGGTGCTTTTGAAATATCTGGTGTTCTCGCCCAAGCCATACTCTCTACAGGAATAAAACCTTGTTCTTGTCCAAATTTGACCCACGCTCCTTTTGGTTTTACTTTTATAACTAAAACTTTTAACCATTCTCCGCTTTGTGGTATTAATAATTCTGGCTGAATAATTTGTTTTGATAAAAAATTACTATATTCTGTTGGAGAGAGATGTTTTAGAGGTCCTCTAAATCCTCTTCTTTTAGTTGAAGCAATAAGTCCTTTGCGAAGTGCATTTTTAGCAGCATTAAGATGCTCTAAATCAGCACATGTTTGAACAATAAGACCTCCTTTGTAAACTTTTTCTTCTCCGAATTTATTGATAAGCCACCGTCTAACTTCTTCTAAATAATAAGCACCTTGTTGCCATGAAGGATCACCAGATGATTTTAAAATAAGATGATAATTTAAAGCTTCATCATATTGTTTTTTAGATATCCATTTTAATTCTTTTAATCTTTTTAAAACATATCTCTGTCTTTTTTTAGCTAATTCAAAATGGTTATAAGGATTATATTTTGAAGGAGCTTTAGGTAAGCCAGCTAACATTGCTGCTTCTGCTAAATTCAAATCTTTAGCATGTTTTCCAAAATAAGTTCTTGCTGCAGCCTCTATTCCATAGGCTCCATGTCCTAAATATATTTGATTTAAATAAATAGTTAAAATTTCATTTTTATTTAAATATTTTTCTAAACGATAAGCTAAAATGATTTCTTTTAATTTTCTTTTATAACTTCTTTCTGGACTTAAAAGTAATGATTTGATGATTTGTTGTGTTATTGTACTTCCACCTTGCACTATCGTTCCTGCTTCTATATTTTTTATTGCTGCTCTAATTATTCCGACAATATCTACTCCTTCATGTTCATAAAAGTGAGAATCTTCTGCTGCTAGAAAAGATTTAATAACCCATGGAGATATTTCTTTTAATGATACTAAAAATCTTTTTTCTTTATAAAAATATCCAAGAACATGACCATTTTTAGTATAAACCGTTGTTACTAATGGTGGATTATAGTCTGTTATTTTTTTAAAATTTGGTAAATCTTTTTGAGCCCAAAAATAAATAAATAAAATACCACTAATACCTATGAATAATAAAATTAATGAAATTATAATAAAAATTTTTAATGATTTCATATTTATCACCCTACTTCTTCTAAAAGATTGTTTTTATATTGTTGATATAGAAAAAGTATTTCATCTTGTGATGTTTTAAATACTTTTAATAATTTAGATATACTTTTATATTTTTTTATAGCAAGACAATCCATATCATTAAAAATTATTATTTTGTTTTCAATTACCCAAAAGGGATAAATTTGACAAAAAAAAGGCCTTATTTTTCGTGGCAATGAACATCCTTGCTTACTCAGGAAGTAACACCTATCTTGTTTTAGTTTTAAGGTAAAGTGATAAAATTGAAAATTTTCCTTTTGTTGTTTTTGATTATTTAAATTATTTTTTATTTTAAATTTTTTTAGAATATTTTTTTTCTCTGTTGGAAATAGATTGATAAGTTTAGAAATAAAAAGATAATTATTTTCTTGTATATTAAAAAAATTATTATTTTTAATATACGTTTGTATTTTGTTAATTTCTTTTTTACTAAGAGAAAATAGAATATTATTTCCTCTATTAGTTATAGAACAACATGTTAAATTTGTTTTAGCACATTTAGTGCATATATTTTCATCCATTTATTTTTATTAAAATTTTATTATAAACTAAATTTTAACTTTCCTTTTCCTAATAAATCATGTAAATGTATAATTCCTAATAGAATTTTATCTTTATCGTTATTTATTACAGGAAGTACAGTTATTTGTTTTTCTTCCATAATATCTAAAGCTTTTGCTGCTTTTTCTGTTGATACAATAAATTTTGGATTTTTTGTCATAAAAAGAGATATATTTGAATGAAAATTTAATTTTCCTTGAGCAGCAAATCTTCTTAGGTCTCCATCAGTAAAAACACCTTTCAATTGTTTATGTTTATTTGCTATAATTACAATCCCTAAGTTAGCTTGATTCATAATTTTAAGTGCTTCTTCAAGAGATTTAGTTTCTTCTATTAATGGAATATTTGTATGCATTAAAGTTGTAATATTTTCAGCTAATCTTTGTCCTAAAAATCCTCCTGGATGATAGCGTTTAAAATCTTTTTCTTTAAATTCTTTTTTTTGAACAAGACAGGCTGCAAGGGCATCTCCAATCACCAATGTAGCAGTAGTACTTGATGTTGGAGCAAGATTAAGAGGGCATGCTTCTCTAGGAACTTTTACTTTTAATACTAAATTACATAATTTTCCTAAAGTAGAATTAGGGTTTGAGGTAATTCCTATTATTTTGAGTCCAAGGGATTTTAAGCTTGGTAAAATAGCATTTAATTCATCTGTTTCTCCACTATTAGAAATTGCTAAAATAATATCTTCTGGCCTCAGCATTCCTAAATCACCGTGAGCTCCTTCTACAGGATGAAGAAAAAACGCAGGAGTACCTGTACTACTTAAAGTAGCAGCAATTTTTCGGCCTACTAAGCCAGATTTACCAATTCCTGTAACAACAACTCTTCCTTTGCAGTTTGCCAGATAATCTATTGCTAAATCAAAGTTTGAATTTAAATCTAGTTGAACTTTTTTTAGACCTTCTATTTCGATCTCAAAGACTTGTTTTGCTATTTCACTCCATTTACTCATATTTTTTACCATTCTATGCAAAATTTACCACATTTTTGACCTGGTTTTAGGGGATATTCCTCATTAAAACAAGCCATACAAAAGTTATCTTGCCATTCAATAGACTTTTTTAATCCTTCTATTGTTAAGTAATGTAAACTATCTAAACCTATAAATCTGGCTATTTCATCAATTCTTTGACTGCTAGCAATCAATTCTCCTTTAGATGAAAAATCAATTCCAAAAAAACAAGGATAGCGAATAGGAGGACAACTTACTCGCATATGGATTTCTCGTGCCCCAAGTTCTCTTAATTTTTTTACTCTTGTTCTTATAGTTGTTCCTCTAACAATAGAATCTTCAACTATGATAATTTTTTTGTTTTTTATCATGCTGGCAACAGGATTTAATTTTACTCTTACCCCAAAATCTCTCATATCTTGAGATGGTTGAATAAACGTTCTTCCAACATAGTGATTTCGAATCATTGCCATTTCAAATGGAAGTTTAGATTCTTGGGCATAACCAATAGCTGCATATACTCCAGAATCTGGAAATGGCATTACAAAATCTGCTTCTATTGGAGATTCTTGGGCAAGAATTTCTCCCATCTTTTTCCTAGCTAAATATACAGGTTTATCAAAAATAATAGAGTCTGGTCTAGCAAAGTAGATTAATTCAAAAACACAAGGTGCTGGTTTTTCGGGTTCTGCAAATTGAAAACTACTCATTCTGTCATTTTCAATAACAATCATTTCTCCTGGTCGTATACATCTAATATATTCTGCTTCTAAAAGGTCAAACGCGCACGTTTCAGAGGCAAAGACATAAGAAGAGCCCATTTTCCCAATAGATAGAGGTCTAAATCCAAAAGGATCGCGTAGGGCTATAAGTTTATTGTTAACTAAAAGAAGTAAACTATAAGCTCCTTTGATTTTATTTAAAGCTTTAGCAAGGGCATTTTCTAGTGAATTGCCATTTAAATATTTTGCTAGAAGGTGGACTATTACTTCACTATCCATTGTAGTTTGAAAAATAATACCTTCATTTTCTAATTCTTGTCTGAGTTCCCATGTATTGATTAAGTTACCATTATGTCCAATAGCTATTTGTAAATCTTTAAAATGAACTAAAAAAGGTTGAGCGTTCCGTAATTGCGATGCTCCTGTTGTAGAATAGCGTACATGTCCAATAGCAATGTGTCCGAGTAGTTTTTTAAGATCGTTTTCTTGGAATACATCAGGAACAAGTCCCATTCCCTTGTGCTCAAAAGTTTTTTGTCCATCAAAAGTTACAATGCCAGCACTTTCTTGTCCTCGATGTTGAAGAGCATAAAGGCCAAAATAGGTCATCCTAGCCGCATCTTTATGTCCATAGATGCCAAATAATCCGCAACTTTCTTTTTTCATTGTTTTAAACCTTTTTAATTTTTATAATATTCTTGAATACTTTTAATATGAATCTTTTTTTCAAGTCTTTCTTGAATAGCCAGCGCCATAGCCTTAGCTGCTGAAATAGTGGTTGTGTATGGGATTTCATAAAGCAAGGCTGTTTGTCTTAAAGAAGAAGAGTCTCTTACCGTTTTTTTGCCCGAAGAGGTGTTTATAAGTAAATCTATATATCCATTTTTTATATAATCTATCGCATTTGGTCGACCTTCGTATACTTTATTTACGATCTGAACAGGAATATTATTTTTTTCTAAAAATTCTCCAGTACCTCTGGTAGCAATGATATTAAAACCTAGTTTATAAAAAATTTTAGCCACCTCTACACTAAAAGGTTTATCTCTATCATTTACAGATATAAATACATTCCCCTTTAAGGGCAAATTTTGTCCTGCTGCCATTTGAGCTTTTAAATAACTTAAGCCTACATGTTTATCAATGCCCATTACTTCGCCTGTAGAACGCATTTCTGGACCTAAAATAACATCAACTCCTGGGAAGCGATTAAATGGTAGAACTGCTTCTTTTACTGCAAAATACCCAGTACTAGGCTTTAAATAATCCTTGAGATTATCTAATTTTTCGCCACACATTACTTTGGTAGCTAGTTTTGCAAGAGGAACTCCTGTTGCTTTGCTCACAAAAGGAACTGTTCTAGAAGCTCTTGGGTTTACTTCTAAAATATAGATTTCATTATCTTTTACAGCAAATTGGATATTCATAAGACCAATTACATTTAATTCTTTAGCTAAAAGAATTGTTTGTCTCTGAATTTCTTTTATAATATCTACTGATAGGGTATGAGGTGGTAATACACATGCTGAATCTCCTGAATGAACTCCTGCTTCTTCTATATGCTCCATAATACCACCAATATATGTATTTATTCCATCACTTAATGCATCTACATCTACTTCTATTGCATTTTCTAAAAATTTATCTATTAAAACAGGATGTTTACTAGACACACAAATAGCTTTTTGGAAATAATTTTTTAAATCACATTCATCATATACAATTTCCATTGCCCGTCCGCCAAGTACATAAGAAGGCCTAACTACTATAGGGTATCCAATATTTTTAGCAATATTTAATGCATCTTCTAAAGAAAAAGCAGTACCATTTGCTGGTTGTTTTAAATTTAATTTTTCAAGCATTTGTTTGAAAAGTTCTCTATCTTCTGCGCGGTCAATACTTTTTGGGGATGTACCTAAAATTGGTACACCTGCTTCTAGGAGAGGAAGAGCTAAATTTAAGGGTGTTTGTCCACCGAATTGAACAATTACTCCATCAGGATTTTCAAACTCAATAATATTTAAAACATCTTCAAAGGTAAGTGGTTCAAAATAGAGTCTATCTGAAGTGTCATAATCTGTGCTTACTGTTTCTGGATTGGAATTAACCATAATGGATTTAATCCCCATTTCTTTTAGGGCAAAAGAGGCGTGGACACAACAATAGTCAAATTCTATACCTTGGCCGATCCTATTTGGTCCTCCTCCTAAGATTATTACTTTTTTCCCTTTTAAGGGTTTTACTTCTCTTCCTTGTTCGTATGTTGAATAAAAATAAGGAGTATAAGCTTCGAACTCAGCTGCGCAAGTATCTACTAAATAATAAGTAGGTTCTATTTGATTTGCTTTTCTAAGATTACGGATTTCTGATTGCTTTTGCTTGAATATAGTAGCTAGTTGTTTATCTGAAAATCCATATTCTTTTGCCTTTTTTAATAGGTTTAAGTCTTTTTGAATAACTTCATAGTTAATTTGTCTTAATTTATTTTCTAAAGAAATAATTTCTTTGATTTGGTTTAAAAACCAGGGGTCTATTTTCGTTAATTTATATACTTCTTGAATGGAAAATTTTTCTAGACCTTCTTTAAGATAAAGCAATCTATTTGAATGGGGGTTTCTTAATAATATTTTTAATTCTTCGTTATCTATGGCCTTTTTAGGTTGCTCATATCCATCAAGTCCGACCTCTAAAGAGCGAAATCCTTTTTGAAGGGCCTCTTTAAAAGTACGCCCAATGGCCATTGTTTCCCCTACACTTTTCATTGCAGTATTTAATTCATCTTTAGACCCAGGAAATTTTTCAAAAGTGAAACGAGGTATTTTTACTACACAATAGTCAATAGTTGGTTCAAAAGATGCTACAGTTTCTTTAGTTATATCGTTTGGAATTTCATCTAAGGTATATCCTATAGCTAGTTTAGCAGCTATTTTAGCTATAGGAAAACCAGTTGCTTTTGAAGCTAGAGCAGAAGACCGTGAAACTCTAGGATTCATTTCAATAACTACCATCTCGCCATTTGTAGGATTAATAGCAAACTGAACATTTGAACCACCTGTTTCTACACCAATTTCTCGCATAATGGCAAAAGCAGCGTCTCGCATTTGTTGATATTCTTTATCAGTCAAAGTTTGGGCTGGGGCTACAGTGATAGAATCTCCTGTATGGACTCCCATTGGGTCGATATTTTCAATAGAGCATACAATTACGCAATTGTCTTTTTTATCTCGCATTACTTCTAATTCAAACTCTTTCCAGCCCAAGACAGATTCTTCTAACATAACTTCATGTTTCATACTCACAGCTAGTCCATGAGAGGCAATATTCTTTAATTCTTCTAGGTTATAGGCAATACCTCCTCCTGTGCCACCTAAAGTAAAGGCTGGTCTTACAATAATAGGAAAAGGAATTTTTTCTGCCAGATGTAAGACTTCTTCCATAGAACGAGCAATGCCACTTTTAGGCACTTTAAGCCCTATTTTATCCATAGCAGCTTTAAATAGTTCTCTACTTTCTGCTTTTTTTATAGCATCTAAAGATGCTCCAATGAGCTCCACATTATATTCTTCTAAAATTCCTTGTTCTGCTAAGGCAACAGAAACATTTAAGCCTGTTTGTCCTCCTAGAGTTGGTAGAAGTGCATCTGGTTTTTCTTTGGCAATAATTTTAGCAACAATTTCAGGTACAAGGGGTTCAATATAAGTAGAATCAGCAAGTTCAGGATCTGTCATAATAGTTGCAGGATTGGAATTTATTAAAATAACTTCATAGCCTTCTTCTTTTAAGGCTTTCACTGCTTGGGTTCCAGAGTAATCAAATTCACACGCTTGGCCTATTACAATGGGACCAGAGCCAATTAATAAAATTTTTTTCAGGTCTGTTCTTTTAGGCATATTTTCCCCTAAGATTCTGTTTTTCAGGTTAATTTAAAATTTCTCGCCACACCTGAAAAGAGTAATGTAGTTTGATAACTTGACAGGGTCAATCTCTAACTTTAGATTTAAGTTAGTTTTAACAAATTTTTAGGTGTAAAATGATGAGTCCTAAGCCATTATCCAAATTTCCTCCAGGAACAAAAGTAAAGATAGTTAGTTTTTGTGGTGGATGTAGATTACGGGGAAGAATGTGTGCTCTAGGTATTTTCCCTGGAGTAGAGATAGAAGTGAGTAGGTCGTGTCCTTTACAAATAAAAGTAAAAGATAGTACTTTACTTTTAGGTAAAGGAGCAGGAGAAAAGATTTTAGGTATACCTATTGAGGAGTAATTTATGCATGAAGTGAGTTTAAATCAAACTATTAAAGATTATTTGACAGGCAAAGAGATAGAACTAACGACTTTTGAGGATATTAGGCAAGCCCTAGCTAAGATGTTAGTAGAGGAAAAAGGTTATCCTAAAGAATATATTGTTCCAAAAGAACAGATAGAATTGATTTTAGAGGATGAAATATTTCCTATTACTTTAGATTTTGTGGTATATGATGAGCAAAAAAATCCTCTTTTACTTTTGGCATTTTGTTTTGGTGAAATAGCTTCTTTTGTTCGTCAATATATAGCTGTTGCTCGCCTCCATGTTCCTTTTATTCCCTTAATTTTACTAACAGATACAAAAGATGCTTATTTAATTCAGAGTGGAGATAAAAAGGTTTTACAAAGAGGATATTTTGGCATTCCAACCTATCAAGAACTAAAGGAATTAGCAAAAAAAGCTCCTTCTTTTTCTTTAGATGAGAAAAAGAAAAAAGCAGAAACTTGCCTTGCTCATGCTTATTTTGCCTTAAGTGGTCCGTGCTGTTCTGCTACAGGAACGTGCGATAAATAGATGTACCTTTAATTAAGTTTTGTTAGTTTAATTTTAGGACTGTTTTGAATGTGTTTTTTTATTGCTTGAAGAGATGTAGTAGCAGTTCCCACTTGCGCTACTACTAATCCAGCAGCATAATTGGCTAAAATAGCGGAAGAAATTAAATCTAAATTATTAGCTAAGCCAATTGCTAAAACAGCTATTACAGTATCTCCAGCCCCTGTAACATCAAAAACTTTTTGAGCGCATGTTGGTAGATGATAAATTGGTTCATTTTTTTGAAAAATTGCCATGCCTTGCGGACCCAAAGTAATAATAAGATTTTCTAGATCAAATTTGGAAATAATTATTTTGCCGGCTTTGATTAACGTATTAGTATCTGTAATTTTTAAATTAGCGGCTTGTTCTGCTTCTTTTTTATTTGGAGTTAATAAATAGAATCCTTTATAAAAGGGATAGTTTTTGGCTTTTGGATCCACAATAAGTTTTTTCGTCTGAAGCATTTCTAATATTTCTGGACAAATACATCCTTTTCCATAATCTGATATTATTATATATTGTTGTTGTATTTTATCTATTTGTTGTTTTATTGCCAATAACTCTTCAGAAGTTAGATAGGAATCAGATTCTCTATCAATTCTAATCATTTGTTGGTTTTGAGCCAACACCCTTGTTTTTAATGTAGTGCTTCTTTGTAAAGATTGATGTAAAAAAAATTTTATATTATTATGTTTTAATAGTTGTTTTATTTTTTGACCATAGTCATCTTTACCAATAATACTAAACAGAATAGGACTAGAGGATAATGATTTAATATTACAAGCTACATTTCCTGCTCCTCCAAGCATAAATTCATCTTTTATTATTTTAACAACAGGAACAGGTGCTTCAGGAGATATACGCTCAACTTCTCCCCAGCTATAATGATCTAACATTATATCTCCTATAATTGGAATATGAACTTTTTTTATTTTATTTAATTTTTCTAAGATGTCTTTTTTGTGCATTTAATCTTCCTTTGTAGAAATAATAATCTGCATATCCATTACATTGGTAAAGGTAGGTCCAGTAATTAATAATGTATTAATAGCTTTAAAAAAATTATAACTATCGTGTAATTCTAAAAACTTTTTTCCATCAATATTTTTTTGAGAAGCGTAAGGTATAGTAGTACCATCTACTATTGCTCCAGCAGCATCAGTTGGTCCATCTGTACCATCTGTTCCAGCAGAAAGAAGATAGAGATGATCTAAATTTTGAATTTCTAGAGCAAAAGCAAGTGCTAATTCTTGATTTCTCCCACCTTTTCCGTGTTTTTGGGTTAGATGGACAGTTGTTTCTCCTCCGCAAAGAAGACAACATGGAGGCGCAAGAGGATGATTACTTTTAAGTGTTTCTTTAGCAATGCTTGCTAAAAATTTTCCTGCTTCTTTTGCTTCCCCTTGTAAGGAAGAAGTTAAAATAATGGTTTTGTATCCTAACTGCTTTGCTTTATGGGCTGCCTTTAAAAGAGCTTTTAGATTAGATGCTAAAATAATATTTTTTACTTTTTGAAAACATTTATCTGTTGATTTTGGGGTTTCTGATAGGTGGCCTTTAAGAGCTTCTTGAAAGTAGGATTTTAAAGAAGAAGAAAGCTTATCCCAAAGAGAGTATTTATCTAAAATAAAGGCACAATCTTGCCAAGTAGAAGAGTCAGCAGTAGTAGGTCCAGAGCCTATTACATCTAATTTATCACCTATTACATCACTGATAATTAGTGAGACAAGAGTAGAGGGGTAGATAGCTTTAGCTAAGTGTCCTCCTTTTATAGCGCTTAAATGTTTGCGAATAGCGTTAATTTCATTAATATTAGCTCCAGATTCTAGTAGTAGAGAAGTAATTAATTGTTTTTCTTTCAAGGATATGTTTTTTTGGGGAAGAACCATAAGAGAACTGGCTCCTCCTGAAAGCAAAAAAATAAAAAGGGTATGTTTTGAACGATATTGATTGATAAGTTTTAGGATTTTTTGTCCAGCTAAAAGACTATTTTGATCAGGAACAGGATGACCAGCTTCAATGATTTCAATTTTTTTTAAATTGCAGCTATGTCCATATTTTGTACTTATAAGGCCTTTGGTAATAAATCCTTCTAAAATATTTTCTAGGCTTTGGGCCATAAGTGCACTTGCTTTGCCTGCACCTAGCACAACAATGTGTTTGAAAAGAGACAAGTCAAAAGTTTGTTGTTCTATTTTTAATAAGGGGTAGTTAAAATTGATGCTGCTAGGAATAATCGTGGTGGGCTTGACAGCTTCAAGACCTGTATGAAAAATCTCTAGAAGGTGTTTTTTAATTTTTTTTTGATTTGGCATTTCATTTGCTTGACATAATATAAAATACTTGACTAGGCAAAACTTGCATAAGAATATTTAGCATTCACGATAAATGTCAACTAAAAGATGAAAATATGAGAAGAGAACTTGTTTCTAAAATAGGATTTGTTTCAACTCGCTTTGCGGGAACAGATGGGGTTTCTTTAGAAGCTGCAAAGTGGGCAGAAGTGCTCACACAAGAAGGGTATGAATGTTTTTGGTATGCAGGCCTTTTAGAAAAAGAAAAAGGCATCTATATGTGCGTACCAGAAGCATATTTTAAACATCCAGAAAATGAATGGATTAATCAAAAAATTTGGGGACACACCCATAGAACAAGTAATGTTACTCGTAGGATTCATGATTTGGCAGAATATTTAAAACATACGCTTTATGACTTTGTAAAAGAATTTGATATAGATTTATTAATTATTGAAAATGCTCTAACTATACCTATGCATCTTCCCTTGGGTCTTGCCATTACAGAATTTCTCTCTGAAACAGTTATGCCAGCAATTGCCCACCATCATGATTTTTATTGGGAAAGAAGTAGGTTTCAGGTAAACTGTGTACCAGATTTTTTAGATATGGCCTTTCCCCCTAGAGATTTATATCTTCAACATGTAGTTATTAATCAGACAGCAAGAGAAGAATTGGCTTTACGTAAAGGAGTTTCTTCTCTTTTAATTCCAAATGTGATTAATTTTCATAAACCACCGTCTCCTCCTGATGAGTACGCTTCAGACATTAGACAAGAAATAGGTTTAGAACCAGAAGATAAACTCATTTTACAACCAACAAGGGTAGTACCAAGAAAAGGTATAGAACATAGTATAAATTTACTTCAGCGCTTAAAAGACCCTCATTGTAAGTTAATTGTTTCGCATCCTGCAGGAGATGAGGGAAGTGAATATCAATTCCAACTGTTAGAATTAGCTAAATCAGTTGGGGTAGATATTCGTTTTTTTGGAGATAGAGTAAATTATAAACGGCATGTTAATTGTTATGGTAAAAAGATTTATATTCTTTCAGATATATATCAGCAAGCAGATTTAGTTATTTATCCAAGTATTTATGAAGGATTTGGCAATGCTTTATTAGAAGCCTTTTATTATAAAGTTCCGATTATTGTAAATAGATATCCTGTATGGGTTAGGGATATTGAACCAAAAGGATTCAAAGTTCCTGTAATGGATGGATTTATAACAGATTATGTTTTAAAAGAAGCAAAGAAGTTGTTATACGACAAAGAATATTGTCAAAAAATAACAAATTATAATTTTAATCTAGCAGAGCGTTATTATAGTTATACAATCTTAAGATATGGTTTAAATACTTTAATTCAAAATATTTACCACCAAGTATAATAAGTAATTATTTTAATCATTTCTTTTTCTTTTTATTTTAACAGATAGCTTATTAATTAAGTGCTTTATTTATCTTTAATCCCATAAATTTATTCCTTTCCTTTTTAATTTAGATATCATTTATTGTTTAGCTTAGATAAGTAGTGTAACACTTTTAAATTCAAAAAGATGTTATTTTTTTAATTTTTTCTTAAATGGCTACATTTAGTTAATATAGTTAAACGTAGATAAATATTCCATTTAATATTTTAAGTAAAAAATAGATAAAATTTTTATTTTTTTCTTGCTTTTTTGATTAAAAATGAGTTTAATTAATGGCTAAAAATAATAGTTAAAAGGGGTTTAGTATGTGGAGGTTATCTTATTCTTTTCGGAACAGAGTAAAAAATAGATTAAGTTTTCTTTATGGTGAAAAAAGGGTTAATAGACTCTTAGAGAGGTTAGGTCTTTTGGCCTCAAGATATCATGATTTAAAAGAAAGAATAAAGTGTTGTCATTTATGGGATGAACATACTACTTTAATTATAACTTATCCTGATATGATTAGTTTACCTGGAGAAAAGCCTTTAGTTACTTTGGATAGATTTTTGACAGATTTTTTACAAGATGTAGTAGAGGGAGTGCATATATTACCATTTTTTCCATATAGTTCGGATGAAGGTTTTTCTGTGATCGATTATAAGCGGGTTAATCCAGACTGTGGGGAGTGGGAAGATATTGAGAATATTGCTAAAAAGTTTCGATTAATGGTTGATTTAGTGTTGAATCATGTTTCTAGGTGCTCTACTTGGTTTCAGGATTATTTAAGTGGGATAGCGCCAAGTATTAATTATTTTATTGAAATAGATCCAAAAACAGATCTATCAATGGTAATTCGTCCGAGGACTTCTCCTTTGCTAACAAAAGTAAAAACAGTTTTTGGTGAACGTTATGTTTGGACTACTTTTAGTCCAGATCAGGTTGATTTAAATTATTCACATCCTGATTTATTAATGGAAATGTTAGAAATTTTGCTTTTTTATATTTCCAAGGGAGCTAGAATTATTCGTTTAGATGCTATTGCCTATTTATGGAAGAAAATAGGAACAACTTGTTTAAATTTACCAGAAACTCATGAAGTTGTTAAACTTTTTCGCGATATTATAGAATATTTAGCTCCAGGGGTAATTTTACTTACTGAAACTAACCTCCCTCACCATGAAAATGTTAGTTATTTTGGAGAGGGAGATGAAGCTCATATGGTATATCAATTTGCTCTTCCTCCTTTGCTGTTATATACTATCCATAAAGAAAATGCAGCAGTGCTTACTAATTGGGCTAAAACAGTAAGTATTTGTCCTAAGAATTGTACTTTTTTGAATTTTACAGCCTCTCATGATGGAATAGGTGTTAGACCCTTAGAATCTTTAGTAGATAATTCAGAAATAGAAGAATTAGTGAATATTGTTCATACCTTAGGAGGGCTGGTATCTTTTCGCCAAACCCCTACAGGTGCTAAACCCTATGAATTAAATATAACTTATTTTGATGCCTTAAAGGATCCTCAAAAACCAGAGGATTTGCAGTGGCAGATTAAAAGGTTTTTATGTTCTCAAATTATAATGTTAGGTTTAAAAGGAGTTCCAGCTATATATTTTCATAGTCTTATTGGTAGTTCAAATAATTATGAAGGTGTTCAAAAAACAGGACAAAATCGTTCTATTAATAGAGCTAGACTGGATGATAGATATTTAAGAGAAAGTTTAAATAATGCAGAAACAAAGGAATGGAAAGTTTTTAATGCATATAAACAGCTTTTAAAAATAAGAAGAGAACATACAGCATTTCATCCAGATTCATTTCAAAGAGTATTGGATTCTAATGAGAGTATTTTTGCTTTTGAGCGTACTTCTTTAAATAAGAAAGAACGCATTTATTGTGTTCATAATATTTCTTCTAAGCCCCAGAAGTTTGCTTTACCTGGAGAGGTAAAGAATATTCAAGATTTACTTGGTGGGATATGTGGTCATGAGTTAAAGATAGAATCAAATAATGTTTTTTTAGAGCCTTATCAATGTTGTTGGATTAAGTGCTGATATTTTTATAATTTTTAAAATAGGAGGAAAATATGACTGCAAAAATAGAAAAAAAAGTTTTTGAACAACTTACAGAATATCGTCCGTGGGGTAGTTTTACTATTTTAGCTGATGAAGATGATCATAAAGTAAAGCGCATAGAGGTAAATCCTGGGCAGCGTTTATCTTTACAAAGGCACAAATATAGACAGGAACATTGGATAATAATTAGTGGAGAAGCGTTAGTAACATTAGATAATCAAAAAATAACCTTAAAAAAAGGAGAATCTGTTGATATAGCAAGGGGACAAGTTCATAGAGTAGAGAATAAAGGTAAAAAGCCTGTAGTATTTATTGAAGTTCAGCTAGGAGACTATTTTGGCGAAGACGATATAGAGCGTTTAGAAGATGATTATGGAAGGATTGAGGAAAAATAAGTTAAATTTTTATAAATCTTAGAGGGTTTTCCTATGATTGATAGCCAAATGAGTAAAATTTTGGAAGAGGTGAGAACTTTTCCTTTGGAATTAGAGAAGCTAAAAGAAATAGTATTGGCTAATTTAGTTTTAATTGGAGAGATTCCTGCTCCTACAGGAGAAGAGCAACAGCGGATTTCTTTTGTAATGGAGAGAATGGTAGAGTATGGGGTAGAAATGTGTGCTACAGATGAACTTGGCAATGGATTAGCTTTTCTTCCTGGTCGTAAGGGAAAACAAACCATTTTAATTGTGGCTCATGCAGATACACCTTTTCCAGCTAATGTTGACCATACTTTTAGTGTCAATTCAACAGAAGTTCATGGGCCAGGAGTGGCAGATAATAGTTTAGGGGTAGCTGTATTGACCTCTTTGCCTTTTTTATTGGATAAGTTAAAAATTCAGTTAGAAAGTAATCTTCTTTTACTAACCTCTGTTAGAAATTTGAATCAAGGGAATCAAGAAGGATTGAAGTTTTTTTTAGCAAACAGCAAGCAGCCTATAGATGTGGGAATTGTTTTAGAAGGAGCTCCATTAGGTAGATTAAATTTTAAATCTATTGCCTCTTTGGGTGGATTGGTATCATGTCAAATTAATAGACGTATTAGTCAAGAAAGTGCTATAAAAATTTTGTGTCAGGTTATTTCTAGTTTAAATTCTATCCCTCTGCCTCAAGAAACCCATACTTTCTTAACCTTGGGTGCTATACAGGCAGGTGTTTCTTATAAATATCCTGCAAGACATGGAAGGTTGCAATTTCAGGTACGTAGCAGTTCAGATGATACGATAAAAGAGATAACAGGGATTATTTATAATCTTCTGGACAATATATCTCAACAACCTGGAGTTTCAGCACATTTTAGACAAATAGCTAGTTCTAAGTGTGGGGGGGTTGATTCTAATCACCCTTTGGTCTTATGTGCTCGAAAAATTCACGAAGTTTTAAAAATTACGCCGCAAGATAGTATATACAGTCCAGCAGTATCTGCCTTTGTGGAACATAAAATACCTGCCTTGTGTATTGGTCTTACTGAGGCAGAAAACGTTAATTATGAAGATGAATTTATAGAAATAGAACCTCTTATAGTAGGTATTGCTCAGCTTATTGGAATTTTAATGGCAATAGATGGAGGAAGACAGTGCAAAACATCAACGCGTGGTTAGAATCTAATACCTTTCACCATAGTCAATTTAAGGACGTTGCTAGACTTGTACAGGAAAAAGAGAAACAAAATATTACTATTTCTGTTTGTATTCCCACTTTAAATGAAGAAAAGACCATTGGAAAAGAAGTGGTGATTTTTAAATCTGAACTAATGGATAGATATCCTTTAATTGATGAGTTAGCTGTTATAGATTCTGGCTCTACAGATAGAACTTTAGAGGTAGCAGCTTCGTTTGGTGCAGATGTATATCTTTCTGCAGATATTTTGCCAGAAATGGGGGCTAAAAGAGGGAAGGGTGAGAATTTATGGAAAGCTATTTATCAGTTAAAAGGAGATATTATTGTTTATGTAGATGCGGATATAAAAAATATTCATCCTAGATTTGTGTATGGTTTGGTGGCTCCTTTAATTTTTAGACCTGAAATAAAATATGTAAAAGCGTTTTATGATAGACCCTTGGCTTTGTCTGGCCAGGTAAGGCCCTCAGGAGGAGGACGAGTTACAGAGATTTTGATTCGGCCTTTATTTTCTCTATTTTTCCCTGAGTTAACAGCATTAATTCAACCTTTATCAGGAGAATATGCGGCAAGACGAGAAATTTTGGAGAGCATTCCTTTTCCTATAGGTTATGGAGTAGAAACCTCTCATTTAATAGATGTTTATTCCAAATGGGGATTAGAAGCTTTAGCTCAAACAGATTTAAATAGAAGAGTCCATAGACACCAAGATACAAGAGATTTAGGTAAAATGGCGTTTGGTATTTTAAGGGTATTTTTTAATCGTTTGAAGCATACCAAAAATTTAGATTGTTTGCCACATTTACCTACGTTATTTAGGCAATTTCAGGCTAGAGGTGAACAATATGAACAGGTTGTTTATGAGATATTTGAAGAAGAAAGACCTCCTATGATAGAGTTAGAAGCTTATCAAAAAAAAAGAAATTCCCAAAAATAGTTTTTTAAATGATGAAAGTAGCAATTGTTCACTATCATTTAAAAAAGGGAGGAGTCACTTCTGTTATTTTAAATACTCTTCTTTCATGTTCTTCTGAGGTAAAATTTTTAATTTTAGTTGGAGAACGGCCAGAAGTCCCTGTTTCTAGTAACTGGATAGAAATCCCTGGTCTTGCTTATGAAGATAAAAGACCAGATATTTCAGTGTCTAATTTGGTGTCTCAGATGGAACAAGCTTGTAAAGATTTTTTTGGGACATTGCCAGACCTTTGGCATTTTCACAATCACTGCTTAGGTAAAAATTTGCTAGTTCCTAAAGTAGTTTGGAAATTGGCTCAAAAAGGATACCCTTTGCTTTTGCAAGTGCATGATTTTCCAGAAGATGGTAGGGCAAATAACTATCAAGCAATGCTTGATAAAATAGGAGAAAATAAGAGGGAGCTTTTGGCTAAATTTTTGTATCCTATTGGAGAACACATTCATTATGCCCTATTAAATCAAAGAGATGTTCATTTTTTGCAAAGAGCTGGCGCGCCTGAAAAAAATGTTCATTTTTTGCCCAATCCTGTTGCTTTTAATTCTTTTACCCCTAGGTCTAAAAAAGAGATTTTTCCCAATAAGCGTTTTTGGTTGTATCCTACAAGGGCAATTAGAAGAAAAAATATAGGCGAATTTATTTTTTGGGCAATTATTTATCAAGATGATATTTTTGCTACTACAAGAGTGCCTGAAAACCCTAGATTTTGGCCATTTTTTTTGAGATGGAAAAAATTTGTTCACACAAAAAATATAAAAAATGTTTATTTTGAGTTAGCTGCTAAGTATGGTTTTGAAAATGTATTAAATAGTGCAGATGTATTACTTACAACTAGTGTAAGCGAAGGCTTTGGTTTAGTATTTTTAGAGCCATGGCTGAAAAATAAGCCTCTGGCAGGTCGAGATTTGCCTGAAATAACTTTAGATTTTAAACAAAAAGGTGTTTTTTTAGAAAATCTTTATCAAAGACTAGATATTCCTTTAGAATGGTTAGATTCTAATTTGATTTGGGAAAAATTACAAAAGGGTCTTCAATACAGTTTTAGGGCTTATGGCTTAACTCCTAAAAAGGACGACTTTGATTTGACTTGGTCTTCTTGGGTAAAAGATAATAAAATAGATTTTGGTTGTTTAGATGAAGATCTTCAAGAATATGTTTTAAAAAGTATTTTAAAGGATAAAACAAATAGGCTTTTGTTTTCTTTGGAATTAAGACAAGATAAAATTGAAGAAAATAAAAGATATATAGAAAAAAAGTTTGGTTATCTATCTTATAAAAAGCGTCTATGTACAATTTATAATAAAGTAGGATTGTCGTCAGCTTCTTCTTTATCATCTTTAGATGGTATGGTTTTGTTAAAATTATTTTTATCGCCTCAAAGATTTAAGCTTTTAATAATACATTGATTTTTTATTTTTTAGATATGTAAATTAAATATTAAATGGTAATTTATGGAAATAAATTCTTTAAAAGATTTGATTTTAAAAAATAGCAAGCCGCTTATTCCTTTAAAAGTAGACTCAAGTTTATTACCCGACATTCAACAAATTAATTTCAAAGGTATTAAAGCTGTAATTTTTGATGTTTATGGAACTATTTTAATTTCAGGAGCAGGAGATATAGGTTGTGAAGTAAAGTGTGTAGATGCTCTTTATAATACTTTTAAATTTTTTAAAATAAAAAATATATCTTTTACTAAAGAAAAATTATGGAATATATTTTATGATATTATTTTAAATGACCATCAACAAAAAAAAGAAAAAGGAATTTTATATCCCGAAGTAAATATTTTGGAGATTTGGGAATTATTTTTAGATAGAATAAGTATCCAACTAAATAGAAAAGAAATACAAAAATTTACTCTATATTATGAATTAGCTGTAAATCCTTGCTGGCCAATGCCAGATTTAATAGATGTGTTGATTTGGTTAAAACAAAAAGGAATTCGTTTAGGTATTATTTCAAATGCTCAGTTTTATACCCCACTGATTTTAGAGACACTTTTGGGCAAGGACTTACAGTCCTTGGGCTTTAGTTTGGATATGTGCGTTTGGTCTTACTTAGAAGGCAGGGCAAAGCCAGATATTTTTCTTTTTGAAAAATTAGAAAAGGTGCTTGATAATTGTTCTCCAGAAGAAATTTTATATATTGGTAATGATAGGTTAAAAGATATTTGGCCTGCTTTTTTAAGGGGCTGGAAGACAATTTTGTTTGCAGGAGATAAACGTTCTTTTAGATGGAGAGGTAACTTAAAAAAACTTGCTAATTGCAGACCAAATGGACTTATTTTAAAACTATCTCAAATTAAAAGTATTTTGTAGATTTGGTTGGATAGTTATTCATCTTCCTTAACCCAGACTTCTTTTCCATCAGAGACAATGGCGAGTTTGGTGATGTTGTTATAACCTTGGGCTAAGAGTTCCTTTTCATAGCCTCTGTCATTTATTTGCTTTAAGGCTTCTTGAATGGCTTTTTTAGGATCTTTGTGTTTGGTTTTGTTTAAACTCTTAAGCTCTAAAATAAAGGCTGGTTTTTGTTTGTCTTTTGGTTTTACCATTACATCATATCTGCCATACCCACTTTCTCTGTTAGTGGTAACTTTATATTCTGGCTCCAGTCCAATTAACATTCCAGCAATAAAGCCAAGATAGACATTTTCAGGGTCTTTTCCTTTGGCATCAAAATAAGATAAAGTAGAAACCACAAAATCATTTAAAATAAG
>NZ_FNIN01000005.1 GCF_900104045.1 Desulfonauticus submarinus | reverse complement strand
TATAGTTTCAATTCCTTGTAGTTACTCTGAGAAGTCTAAATTAAATTATTAAAATAATTAGCCTTATTTGGTTTCAATTCCTTGTAGTTACTCTGAGAAGTTTTATTTTCTGATACAGTTACATATCCTACTACTTAGTTTCAATTCCTTGTAGTTACTCTGAGAAGTTGTTGACTTGCTAACTTCTTTTGTTGCTCTTCTGTGTTTCAATTCCTTGTAGTTACTCTGAGAAGCTATCTACAAATCTTCCATATCTAAACAATACAAAAGTTTCAATTCCTTGTAGTTACTCTGAGAAGTAGATAGAAATTGTAGTGGAGAAGATAAGGAAATTGGTTTCAATTCCTTGTAGTTACTCTGAGAAGTGGTAATGGTAATCCTATTCTTGTAGACCCAAAAGGGTTTCAATTCCTTGTAGTTACTCTGAGAAGGAAGGAGAAAAGTGCAGACTATCATGAAACGATGGAGTTTCAATTCCTTGTAGTTACTCTGAGAAGTTCTAAATTAAATTATTAAAATAATTAGCCTTATTTGGTTTCAATTCCTTGTAGTTACTCTGAGAAGAATGCAAGCATTGTTTGAAGGAACAGCTAGGGCTGGGTTTCAATTCCTTGTAGTTACTCTGAGAAGAGTATTTGGAAAATTAGTTCCTATTATTAGAGAATAGTTTCAATTCCTTGTAGTTACTCTGAGAAGTTTATTAAAAGATAGTTTATCAACTCATAAGAATTAGTCTCAATTCCTTGTAGTTACTCTGAGAAGCCATAAAAATAATTAAAATAAAATAATCATACCCCTCCTCACTTGTCAACAAACAGAACCAACTTTTAAAAAAAATAAAAAAAATCTATAAAAAATACAATATGTTATACCTTAAATATAATGTCGTCGTACCCCTATCTTTTTTACATTACTCAATATCGACGACTTTAAAACAAATACTATATACCTTAAGCATCTAATAAGTTGTCTGCTATAAAAACTGAGAAGGTTCATTTTTATCTATACCTACTACTTGACGCTTAAAGTAAGCCTTCGTCCTAAAAAGATAAAATACAACAGAGTCCTTTTCTTCATCTAATATATCTTTTAACTCTATCAAAAGGCTTTGAAATTGTGAGTTCGTTAATTCCCCTTCCAAGACTGAATTTTGTACCCATGTTAAATATTTCCTTCCTATTTTTAACACTTTTCCAACTCTATTTACTTCTATGTCATAAACCATAATTACATACATTGAAAATTCTCCAAATCCTACCAAATTTATATTATTACCATCTGGCTACAAAAGGTTTATACTCCTCATCCCCAAGAAAATGTTTTTCTAATTTGTATAGTTCTAATCTTATAAGACGTCTATACGATACATTTCTCTTTAATCCTCTATGCTTTATTGTAGACGTTAAACGCTCTTCCCATTTCTCTAAAAATTTTTTTCTTCCATTATCTTTTAAATATATTCCCCCAAGATCTTCTTTAAAGTGAGATTTTTTAATAATTTTCTTATTTAAAAGACTAAATATCACTCTATCTACTATTATTGGTTTAAATATCTCTGCCACATCTAAATTTAATGTAAACCTACGATTATTTGTAGTATGCAAATATCCAATTCTAGGATCTAAATGAGTCCTATATATTTCTGAAAGTACTTCAACATAAAGCAAAGTGTTTCCAAAACTTATAAGCGCATTTAATTTATTTGTAGGTGGTCTTTTGCTTCTTGTTTCAAAAGAAAAATCTGAAGAATTTATAATATTGTCAAATGTTTTATAGTACTGTTCTCTTATATTGCCTTCTATTGCCATTAATTCTTCAGTATATTGACATTCATCTATCTTACAAACAAGATTATTAATGATATTCAAATATTCATTAAGATCAATTCCTCTTAAATTATAATAAGTTAAGACTTTAGTTAAATTAGAAACAGCCCCTTGAACAAATTTTTTAGCTAGATTCATTCTTTTCTCAAAATCTAAATAATATTCTGCTTGCTTTAAAATCATAAGCCCACTATTATAATATTCTCTGGGATAATAAGTTCCAATGTAATATCCATAATAATTAAAAAAATGGATAAGAATTTTTGTTTTTGTTAAAAAATCAAGAAATTTTTTATTAAGCGTTACTTCTCCAAAAATAAATAGATCGCTTACACCTTCCACAGGAATAAATTTTTTCCCTTCGTCTGTTTCAAAATAAAGAGTATTTTGTTTTCTTTTTAATTCACCATTACTTAAAATATAAAGTCTTTTTTTCATAGCTCACTGACAGAACAAGATATACTTCTAATTGGTTTTACAAATTAACTCCAACAAAACTCCAATTTTGATTAAGGACTCTAATTTATTCTTTTATTTCATACCCCATCTTATAATTGGAATTTTTTACTCTTTTAATCAACTCCAGCAAAATTCAAGATGAGCACATTTAAAACAAATTTTCAAAATTTTATCAAATTTTGGAGGCCTTTCAAAATTTAAAACCTTATTCATTTCCAAAAGAACATTATATATTTTTTCCTCATCCTCTTCTGTTAAAATTACTTCACGACTTATCCTTTCCTTTGGAATTTTTATTAGACCCTTTGCTACAATTCCTTTTTTCAATTTAAGCAAATAAAGGTAATACTTTAATTGCAATATACCACTTTCAAGTGTTTTAGATGATTTTTTTATCTCTGCAATATAATAAATACCATCTTTTTTACTTACCATATCAAGCATTGCTTCTAAGTCTGCAAGATAAATCTTTTTTTTCTCTCGTTTGTAAGTTGTCTCATCTATCAAACGACCTATTGCTAAAAAATCATTATATTGATCTGCATTAAGATGTCTTGCCATAAGCCAGGCTTGACGCTTACATATATTGTAGGCATTAAAGATTGAGGGAGGAAAATATCTCATAAAAAAACACTCCACTCATATTTCAATCCAGTATCTACATCATAAACGCTTTCACACAAATCTTTAGAAACAATTCTTAACTCACCTATAGCATCAAAAGAAGAATGATAACTTTTTGTTTTTTCAGATAATTTTACAGACAATACATAACGATAAAAATCGGATTTTATTTTTAAAAACTCACTTTTTCTCTCATATCTATCATTAATATTCATAATTTCTTTAAATATTTTTAAAAGCTTTTTAGCTCTCTCATCAATTTCAAAAAACATTGAAAAAGAAGGAATTTCATCAATTAGTTTGAATTTATTGCTAACCTCTTCGTAATTCAGATTTTTCATTGCAATTAATATTTCATTACTAAAATTGGTTGAGCTATTTTCTTTTATTTTACAGTAATATTCATTTATGAGTTCTAATACCTTACTCTCATCTACTTTATCTTTGTTTTTAAATACTAAATCCGTTGCATTGACAGACAAACCACTATAAATGTAGCTGTAGTCATATTTTCCTCGGCAATTCCTTAATTTAAAGACTTTAACAACACCTATTTCTTTTTTACTATTTCTATTACATCTTCCTGAACTCTGTATAATTGAATCAAGAGGTGCAAAATCACGATAAACAATATCCAAATCAATATCAACACCTGCTTCAATTACCTGGGTTGAAACAATAATTTTATCTTTTGAATTATTTTTTATTTTAGCAATTCTTTTTTGTCTTTCTATTGGCAATATATTACTTGAAAGATAAATTAATTTTTTATCTGAAAATTCAGATTTTATTTTGTTATAAAATTCAATGCTTGTATTAATAGTGTTAAATACAAAAAGAAAACTCTTATTTATATTCTTTTTAATATCTTTTTTAGCTATTTCAAATAGTTCATCGATATTTATTTCATTTAAATGATTTACAATTTCAATTCTATATCTTGAAAATTTTGAAAAATATTCACTTCTTTTATCTTTAGGGATTAAAGGAATTATCTCGTTTTTTTCTTCACTAAAAATTAACGGCATTGTTGCAGTGAGAAAAATTATTTTAATATTAAATATTTCACACATTTTTTTAAAAACTTCATTTGTAAGAATCCAGTATTTGTAAGGTATTGTTTGAACTTCATCCAGTATAATTATTGAATTTGCGAGATTATGAAATTTTCTTAATTGAGAATTTTTATTTGTGATTATTGAGTTAAAAAGTTGCCAAAAGGTTGTTAAAACAAAAGGTTTATCCCAATTTTCTATCAAAAATTCAGCTTTATCTCCTTCAATATAATTCTCATCAAGTTTTATTTTTGCCTCTGCAAGATGATGATGGACAATTAAATAATCATCTGAATTTAATCCGTTTTTATTGAATATATCTTTAAGCACTTTTTCTGTTTGATCTACAATAGAGGTAAATGGCAATGCATATATAATCCTTTGTAAACTTTTATCGTTCTTCAATAAATTAAATGCAAGATTTAAAACTGTTAATGTTTTACCTGCACCCGTTGGTAAATTTAAAGAAAATATATTTCCATTTTTATGTTGCTTTAACAAATTTACTAATGATATATTGTAAGCATCTTCTCTTAATCTGTTTAATTCTGTTTTTTCGGAGTTTTTGAATATTTGATTTTTATAATTATTAACAGAGTTGAAAATCTTGTCTGGGAATTTTACAGTATCAATCTTCGGACCAAGTACAACCTCGGTTTTGTCGGAGTAAATTAAAATTGAAAATAAAAAGTTAAGTAAGAAATAATTATCTAGTTTTCCAATTTCTGAATCTTTATCCCACAACAAATCTTCAATAAAATCCTTAAGATCTTCAAATGGAATATTATCAATTTCTTTTTTAAATTCTTCGAGAACATTATTCCATTGTTCTTCAAGAGATCGCCACTTAGTCTCACTTATAACCAACATTTCATCAAGATTTTCAAAATTTCCATGATGTTTTCTTATAGCGAGGAAAACAAGCAAACTAAAAAGTAAGGAATTGTCTATTTTTTCTAATGTGTTACTTATTTTATATGCAGCAAGGCAGGCAGATATTAAAGCATGTTGAGTTAACTCTGAGTTTCCTTCATATTTTTCATTGATTATAGAGGCGTTGAGATAATCTTGAAAAAATTTTGTAGATTTTCCAAAATCATGATAAAAAAGTGCTATTTCAAGAACCTTCTCCAAGTTATCAGGCAATCCGAAAACCACTTTATCTTTATTACCAAAAAGAGTAAGTCCTATTTTTTTAACATTACTAAGATGTGTTATAAGATTTTTGTTCGGATGAGATAAACAATTCATAGCAATTAAAATATTACAATATTTTCATTTAATTCTTCTATTCTTAAATAACTTTCAAGTTTGACATTTATAGTTTTTCCATATGCTTCTAAAATAAAATCCTCGCTTTCTATTAATTCCCTATTTGATTTCATTTCCATTGGCATATGTATTCTTAAATACTTTCTGTTTTCTTTTAAAAAATTTATTTGATAGGAATTTTTTAAATATTTTAAAGGAATAATAGAGTTGATCTCAATAAATTCATCCAGTTGTTTTTTTTCTGCTTCAAAGGAACCAACAAACCTAAAATTCGCCAAACATTCAGAAATTCCAAGGGATATAGTATATTGTGTTTTATGCTCTTTTAATAAAATTTTTAATTTATTCAACTCATTGTTATCTAAAGATGTAACATATATTCTAAAATATGGATTTTTTAAAAATTCAAAATTAATTTGAGTTCTACACGATTTTCCCCTTGGCATACGGGCAAACATTTTAACAACTTTTGTATTAATAACATTTTCAGCTATTCTTATTGTAGATATTTTATTTTTTATTCCTATAGCAAATTTCCATTTCCTATTTTGAAACTTTTCTAAATAATTTTTTTTGTCATATCCTAATACAGCACCAACAATTCCATAAAGTGCAGTTTTAGGAGGAATAGGAAAGGTTAAAGGAGAACTTGTGGTATAGGGCACTCGAAAGTGCCCTAAATCTCCCCATATATCAAAAACAACTATTTTCATATCTAATCCTCTTTTATATTTTAAACTTCTAATATCTCCCAATCATTAGGAATATCACCAACAACTGACAAATTTTCATCTATTTTATATTCTATACTATCTATTTTATCTTTATTGAGTGCAAATGACTTTTTCAATTCTTCAATATCCAATTTAAAGTCCTTTATGCTTCTTATACTAAAATCATTCTCATATCCAGTAAGCTTTATCTTTTTATCTAAATCTCCAATGAAAAAACCTGATTCTTTATATGTAACTTTTAATAAAAACCTCGGCATTTGACCAAATTTGGAGCGACTAATAAGATTCTTGGTTCCGTTCCACATAGCTTCCAATAATTCTTTTACATCTTCTTCTGTTAAATTAGTATGTTTAGCTGCAACTTCGTTTATTATTCCATGAAAACAAATAAAAGAATAAGGCAACACATATTCCTCTCTAAATGTTGCTTGACTTGCTCCTGCTTTAGAAGCAAAGGCCCCTGTTCCTTTTATGTGTTTTAATTCAACTTTATGGAGGGAGCGTCCCATTTTAAATTGAACAGGTCCTGTAAAAGTTATTGAACCCTTTCCTGTATTGCTATTTTTATATTCAACTGGTATAGTGGCACCAAAAAGTCTTACATCTATACAATTTTTTAATAGATTTGGAGTTATAATCTCAATCATCTTTTGCAAATATTCTCCATCACCTAATTTATCTTTATTGAAATATTTTTTTAAATCAGATTTCGAAATTTTTTCCCCTTTTTCATCTAACATAAAATCTTCAATTCTTAACTTAGCATCTTGAATATGGCCTTCCTTATCATATATAATTTCCCTTACAAAAATATCCTTACCATTTTGTCCATTGTATCCCTTATATTCATAAAGATAATCTCTAACTGTTCTTTTTAATCTTACATCTGTGACAATATTAATTTTTGTTTCTTCATCAATTCTTGGTTTATTTTCATCCAAAGGATCACCATTGGGATTTGCGTCGGTTACATCATAGCAAAATAAAATTTCACTTCTTTTTTCAATACACATAATTTTCCTCCTTACTATTGTTCCTTATTTTCTTCTTTATCAAAACTAAAATATTTGGCCAATATCATACCAAGAGTAAAATAATAACTCATCTCATCAATAGAGTATTTTTTAAAATCAGATTTTATTAGATATTCTCCAATAGTTTCTTCAAGTTCTCTATAATAATTTTTGTTATACTCTTCTAATTTATTAATTATTTCTGGCAATAATCTTTTTGCCACCTTTTCATCAATTTTTAATCCATTAAGTCTGCTTCTAAAAGGTGTAGCTTGTCTTTCTTGATATTGTATATTTAACAACTTCTGTGCCAAAACGCCTTCCAAAAATAAAGCCTTTTTTACCTCATCATCAAACAAAGGATTTTCTTGAAAAAAATCCTCATAATTATTTTGATAATTTTTCATTTCCTGCCTCCTTCTATCTAACACATTAATTTGTTCCAAATAAATAAATATCTTATAGGATTTTAAAACCCACGGTTCGATCCAGTTGTCATTTAAAAATTCTGTTCTGATTTTTTCCATGAACCTTCCAACAAGAAAATCCATTGAAATATTTTTTCCAATAAAAATATTATTTAATATTGCAAGAAAATAATTATCAAATCTTCCATCCCTTTTAGAATTCGGGAAAAATTCTCTTATGAAATTAAAACTAAAATTAAAGTTTATAGTACCCTTCTTTTTTATTTCTTTAAAAATATCAATTTTTCTTTCAAAATTATCCACTTTGTCCTTTGCTTCAATTAAAAACTTAAGTCTTGTAGGAGCTATTTCCCTCAAATAAAGCAAAATCTTAAAAGCAGAATTGGATTTTTCGTAAAATAAAAAATTAAAATTAACGTGATTACTTACTTTAGCAAGCTCTCTTAATGTCCTTTTCTCAACTTTCTCTATTAATGCAGATTTACTTTCAGCCAAAGAAAAGTCTGTGTATTTTTTTAAGGTCCTAAATAAAATTTCTTTTAATAACCCTTTATTATCAATAACAAGCTCAGGAATAAGCAAATAATTAAAACCACAAAACTTATATGAAAGATTTTCATTGATATACTTTTTCCCTCTTTCCAAAACCTTTGCACATTCTGAACATACAGGATAATTTTTCCACATATACTCCCGATTAAAACCTCCAGCAATGTAATTTTCTTTATCTGCTGTATAAAAATTATAAGTATTTACAAAACCCCATACCTCACTAGCCACCTGTCCACATATATAACAATATCTTTCACTTGCTCTACTTTCTATATTGGATTTATTGTAAAAAGACTTGTATGCTTCATTTTCATTATTTTTAAATACATTAACAAATAAATCTAACTCTCCAACATAACTAACATTTCCATTTTTAAAAAAAACAAATGTAATAAGCGACGGATCTTTAATTTCATCTTGTTTTTTTAAAAATCCATTTTTAGATGAAAAATTTTTCAAATCTTCTAAAATCTTATCACAATTCTTTTCTATTAAATTTTGAAGGTTAGAAATAACATTTTTTTCTTTTTCACTTAAAAACCTGTTGTTACTTTTTAAATATTTTTTAAAAACTTTCTTAACTTTGTTATTAAAAGTTTTTTCTATTTGAGTAATTTTGGAAGTTGGAGTCTTATCAGGTCCATTGGCAGAACCTCTTTTATAAAAATATTTTAACTTTTTTGAAGAATCATATTCTTCATATTTAATGCCTTTATATTCAGGATTAGTTTCATTGCTTATATCAACAACAATTTTAAATACATGTTTAATGTTATTACCTGGATCCTCAATAAATTCTTGCAAAAAATCTCTTTTTTCTTGCAAAACACCTATTTTGTAAACTCCTTCAATCATTGCAAACTCCTTCCACATCCATTTATTATATTACAAACTACCTAAACATAAGTTATTATATCCAGCTGTACTATGCTATACTACTTTTTCAAATTAAAATTTACTCGCATATACATCTTTTCTTCTATATATTACTAAGTATAATTTCTACGCTAAATTTAAGACAATTATAAGTTATGAGTTTACAAAAGACATTTATTTGATGAATTTTATTGTTTTTTAAAGCTCTCTGAGTTTTTCCTTTGTAATCTTATTTTCATTAACCGCATATCCTTTTACAAGGTAATTTTTTAAAACATTTGTTGCCATATACGAAACATTGTGGCTTTTTGGGAGTTAACCCTATATCCTACGGAGATTATGACATCCAGGTTGTAATAAGTTATTTTTCTTTTAACTTTTCTCTTACCTTCAATTTGAACTGTTTCCAAAATGGAAACAGTTGACTCCCTTTGAAGCTCTCCAGAGTCATATATGTTTTTAATGTGTTTTGAAATCGCTACCTTTTGAACATCAAAAAATTCCGCAATTTGATTAAGAGATAGCCATATCGTCTCTTCCCGCAGGGAGACTTCTATTTTTTTGTCTTTGTGTTGGTAGATGATTATTTCGTTGGTAGTGGTCATTAATCCCCTATTGCCTTTGCATGGTAAGTTATTTTCATTCCATTTCCTTTGTCTCCATCCCACTCTCTTACAATAAATGGAAAAAATTCATCCCTATTTGATTCAACAGGAAAAAGATGATAGTTATTTTTTGGGTGGTCTATAAAATCGATCACCTTTTTTGCATTTTTTCCATTTAAAAAAGAAGTATTACCCGTTTTAATATCCATAAACCGAACTTTCCCGAATCCAGTATTTTTATCAGCACCGATAAAGAAAATTTTACCTTTTAATTCATTAAGAAATTTAATCACATTTTCTCTTGTTGGTTTAATCCACCCTACAAAGTCTCTACCCGGTTTTATATATTCTCTCTCATATAAAGCTTTATCCAAAGAAGTATTTGTTAAAACATCTATGGCATTTTTTAAATCCGAGCTAATATATTCTCTTCTTTTCTCATCTTGTAAATTTACCAATATATCATTATCTTCAATTATGTAAAAATTGGATAGCCTTATCTCCTCAAAGATTTTTTTTGCATTTTCATAATCAATACTTCCATCTTTAATTGCATATAACTTCACAAGAGAATTCCACATTGTCCATGCAGGAATATAATGATAAGTTTCATACAGGACCCCGAATTCTCTTTTTGTAATTGAGATAGGAGATAAAGCTTTTAATTTTATTTGAAAAATGTTATTGCCTTCCGACATTTTTATCTCCTTTACTCATGTTGCATTGCCTTTGCTTTGTATCTTGCGTAAATCAGCATTTTTTCAAGTATCGTTTTTACGAACAGAGTTTTGGTTAGATCTTCACTTAATTTTAAAAATTTCTTCTCAATATCAATATTACTATCTTCTATTAACTTTAGTTTAAGTAAAAGTTCTTTAGTAATAGACATCATAGCAATATGCGGATCATCTTTTTGCGACTCTAACCATATTAAAAAAGCAAAAGGACCATCTTCTACAATAATTCCAAGAGCTTTCGTAATTTCTGTTTCAAAACTTTTAACTTTCTTCTTTCTTTTTTCAAAAGTTAAACTATCAGCTATATTTTTATTTAACAAATCCATTCCAAATTCAGCACAGATTTTATCAAGATTTATTTTACTGCTCATTACTTTCCTCCTCTCTACAACCTTCGGGAATTTCTATAGTTATACTTGAAATTGTACTGGATATTTCCTCAAAAGTATCAATCTTTTTCTTCAAAATTTCTTTTTGAGATTCAAGATGTACTTTCCATAATTTTAATACACAAACCAAAGCATCCAATTTTTTGCAATCTTTTTTTATGTCATTTTCTTTTTCCTTTGTATCTCCATTAACTCCAGTCTTAATTTCTCCAATCTGTTTATTTATTTTATCTTTAAGATTAGATGACTTTTGTTGTAATTTCTTCAAATACTCTTTTACACTTTCCCAATAATCTTTTTCACTTAAAAACTTATCCTTTTTTATCTCAATCTTCCCAAATCCTCTCGTTCCCATCCCACCTATTCCGAGTGATGAGAAAAGCTCAAATCCTTTTTCAACTGTGCCAATCACTTCTTCCATTGGATTATCTTTTCCATAATTTTTCGGATTTTCATAAGTAACATCAAGAATAAAAACCGTTCCTCTTGGTAATGCCTCATAGGTAAACAATGCTCCGCCTTCTGCTGCGCCTGTAACAGGATTTATCGAAACAGAAGTTCTTGTTTCAAGGTTTGAATTTACAATGTGGTGAAAAACTTTTGTAGAAACAACACACACTTTATTTTTTATTTCATCAAAAACATCTTTTAAATTCGAAACTTCTTCAGAGTTATTATCACCTTTCAATTTCCAACCACTAATATCTTTATTTTCTTTCTTTTCAAGCATTATCCAGCCAAAATTTAATATTTCTTTCATTTCATTACTTTTAGGCAATTCAGTCATTTTATTTGAACAAATAAATTGATTTTCAGTAATTTCTATTCCATTGGAACCGATAGTATCAATAAATTCCTTCACAATCTCATCCGATGTTACCCAAACGGTTCCTATCATTGTTGAAACAGGAAAAAACAAAATTCTTGCATCCGAAAAATATGCAAGACCGGATTGTGCACTTTTATCATTTATAAAACCGTAAGAAAGACAAACCGGACAAGCACCGCAAGCATTTTCATCATTGGTTTTCTTTCCTTTTGAACACCCAAGATTCAAATTCATCCCTTCGGATTTATAAGCAAGCCACGAATAATACCTTGCATTCCCTGAAATCGTAGAGCCGGGAATTTTGGGCAGATTAGTTGCAGGATCACGGACAATAGTATTATCAACTCTTCCTATTCTATAACCGCCGGTTCCCACATAAACAGGCTCTTTTGCAATTGCGAGATATTTTTTTGTCTTAAAAGGTAAAAATGTATCAGCCATTACTCGTCCTCCTTAAATTTGCGTTTTAATATAGTGTGCCACATATCAATAAAATCAAAAAACATTCCGTTCATAATTGTAGCCTTTAAAAATTCAAAATCATCTCGTGTGATTTTTCCTTTTTCAGTATTGCTAGCGATTTTCAACCGTAAAGGAATTGAAAGAATTGCATTTTTAATGAAATCTTCAAACACATTATCATCTATCGGCAATTTCTTATTCGGCAACTGCCATTCTTCAAGTTTTGAAATCAATAATCCGTACACATTCAAAAGCTGAGATGCTGTTAATTTTAGTTTTTCCAAAAGAAGTATTCTTAATTCTTCAAAACTCTCAATATCCTTAATATTATATGGTTTGGGAGAAAATTCTTTAAAAAGCCAGTGTATCCTACTTTCTCCTACATCAAGTTTTCTTGTATTCGTATCAAGCCACAAAAAATCAAAACAGGAAGGATAAAAAGAAACTTCATCCCCTTCATGCAAATCTTTCACATGTTTTATTGTTTTCCAATCTCCTTCCACATAAGTTTTCCAGCCATTGCTGTTTTCCATAATAAAATACGGATGAAATAAATCTTCTTTTTCTGGATCTCCGGTTGAATATGAGAAATGGTATTCATAAGCATTTTTAAATTTTATCTCTTTTACTTTATTCCCAATCCTTCCACCGTATAATCTGCAATTTTTTTGAGCATCAATTTCATCGACAGTATAAATCTCAAACACTTCTTTATCACTATTCCTTGAATACATTCTTTTTGCAGCATCCAGAACAGCATACATAGGCGTTTTTTTATGAAATGCAACAAAGCCAATATTTATGGGAAGCCTGTTTTGAACTTTATTAAACTGTACTTCATATTCTTTCTTTATTAATTGAATAATCTCCCATACTTCTTTTAACGGCATAAAAAAGAGTGTTTTTGATGGTTCAAACAGATAGGGAATAAGTGGAAAATATTCTTTTTTTTCTTGAATAGTTACATTTGAAATTGTTGTTATGTGGTTTTTAAAATTTTCATTATAGAGTTCAAGTTTTTTATCATCTGGAACTTCAATGTTTTCAGAATCTGAAATTACAGCCGCTTTATTTTGCTTTTCTATAACAACAAGTTCGCAGTCCTTTCCACTTTTATCTTTAAACCAATAAGTGTGGGCAATTTGCAAATTACCATTGAAATCAAAAGTTATTATCATTCTTTTTCTTGTTTTTAATTTACTTTTTGCCTTCTCAAAAATATCTATTCCAAAACTTTTTGTTGTTTCCCAGGTTCTTCTTAAACGGGCAAAGGATGGGTGCTTGCGGATAAGATTGAGGAAGAGAATTTTTACTTTTGTTTCAGTATCGTTTTCATCAACATCTCCACCATTTGTTTTATAAGTTTTTCTCCAGTTTTCATCTCTACTCTTTACAATATCATCAAAAATTTCTTTTCCTGTTTTATCCTTTGAATAAGGCTCCAAAACATTCCAGATTTCATCTTTATTATTAAAATTTTCTATAATATGCTGAATTATATCTTCATAATTATCAAATGATAATCCTGCTTCTTTTAATACTTTAATTGGCTTACTTAAAAAAGTATTAAGCATTTCACCACTAAGCCATTTCTCCAGATCAAAACTCAAATAAACAAGAGCTATGCGATTATTTTCATCTGCAATTTCATCAAGCCAAATGGAGGTCTCAAAATGATTTTTACGCCATTCTTCCACCCTATTAAAAGAAAATTTCAGACAATCAATACAAATTTTTCTTTCATAAGCCTTATATTGATTTTTTTCTTCTTCGCTTAAATTTTGCCAGCCTTCTCTTAATATTTTTTTATCCAAATTTTCTTTTTCTTCATTGGAAAATGGTACTGGTTTTAATCCGCAAACAGTACATTTTTCATAATTATTTTCTTTTTTTGTCCATTTTTGTTTTAATTCTTCAAGATCAGTATTATATTTTCTTTCTTCAGAAATCTCTTTTCCAAGATTTAATGCCCCGCGAGATGGTTTTGATAATTCGATTTCAGGTATAAAAATCCCAGCAGACATAAAAGATGAAATTTTTTCAATGAATTTTTTTAAATTTTGTGGAGCATCATCTATTATTTCTTCTAAACACTTTTTCTCCCATTCACCTTTGAAATTTAACGCCACGCCCTTAAACTCAATATCTTTGATTTTTTCCCATATATCACTAATTTCAAATATTTCGTCTTTTGCACTCTCAGGCACAAGAAAAACAGAACCGTTTTCATCCCGGTAAATCTCATTTCCAATGGGTACAACCACTTCAAGAAGAGTTTTTATTTTATCCAATATTTTTTCGACAAGAACTTTCCTGCCCAGTACATCTGCAATTTTAGGAGCCGTATAATAAAATTCATCACCGTTAAATCTTATTGACAAAAGTTTCCATTTAATTTCTTTAGGTTCTTTCCATTCATTTATTACCACTTCTGCAAGTGCTGCTTTGTAAAGAGATGCTACGGAAAAAGAATGATCCCACAAAGTCACATCATTTGCAGGACGGCGAGTTTCTCCAAGTGCATTGAGGAATGCTTTTTTGGTCTCCGCTAAAAGTTCATCGCGTTTTTCAATCCAATTTTCGACTTTGGAATTATTTTTTAAATTTTCTAAAATCTCAGTAAGTTTATTTGCATAATTTTCTCTTATTGTGGTTAAAGAATTTTCAGCTATATCAGACAAATCCAAGTCAATTTTTTGAAATTCATAACCAAAAGCAGTGGAAATGTAGGTATGAGTTTTTGATTGTAAAACATATTCATATTCTTCAGAAACCATTTTGTCGATGGCAGAATCGACACTGTCTGCCCCTTTACTTTTACTATCACTTGATAAAAAATTAACAGGAAATAGAGAATTACCCGAATGATGTTTTGAAATAAATTGTTTAAGAAGAAACTCTGCAATAGAAAGTGTTTTCCCATTTACATGAGTAGGAATATTATCTATTGAATCTTTTAATTCTTTATAATAAGGTTGATTATCTTTTTTATATTCAAATATTTGTTTCAATTTATTCGGTAAAAAAGAATTGTAAGTATTATTGTTTTTCAGAATTTCTTCATGCCTAAACCAGTTATAATTTCCATCTTCAGTCTTACTTTCCACAAACTCCTTACTCAACTTTCCCAGATCATGAATCAAAGCCCCTATTTCCGCAAACAATATATCATTTCTTTTTTCTATTAACTCTTTCAATCCCATTATATTTCCTCCCATTCAAATCTTCCCCAACCATCTTTTGTTTTTGCCCCGATTCCTTTTTCAGAAAGTTTTTTGAAAGCATTTTCTATAAGCTTTTTATCATCTTCCCATGCGTTATCTACATCCTCTTTAGAAACTTCTTTTGCAATCAAATCAAAAGGAAACCAGATAATCTTACCTGTTGCAGTTTCACCTCCCGGCACCACCTCATAAAATATAGGACCATGAGCAGGTGTTCTTTTCTTTCTGTCAAGCGGGGTAATTACATCAAGAGTAACCCTTTTAAAATGCAAATCTTCAAATATGAGTCTTCCTTTTGAGTTGCCTTCATTATCTGTTATCTTCCTGTTTTTAAGATAATTCTTAAAGGCAAATGAAATTTTCTCCAAAATTTCTTTTGTTTTGCTAACATCCCTTATCCCGCCGGTTGCAAGAAGTGATTTAAAAGTAAACCATTTTACATCCTTTTCATTGCCAAAGAGTCTTACAAGTTGGGCTCTTTTTTCAAAAAAGAATCTGTCTTTATCTTCTGTCTCAATTTTTTCAATCTCCTCATCTGTTTTATCCAAATCATCATTAAATTTATCTCCGTAATTTTTTTCCAATAATCCACTTTCAATAACATAAATAGCTGCTTGTCTCAATGCACCTTTTAAGGAACTTCCCTTTAATAGTGGTAGTCCTGTTGGTTTTTCTTTGGCAATGGGATTTTGGATACTGTAAAATTTGTTTTCAGAAGCGGTAAAGAAGGGAGAAGAAAGAGTGAGTGTGAAGGCTAATTTTTTCGAAAAACCAAAATTTTCTGTATAGTCTAAAAAAGAAAATTGCTTTTCCCTATCTTCCATAACTTTATTGAAATCATCTAACCTATAAGTATAAAAATCGGATAGAATTGACTTCCACGAAGAATCTTTACCTTCTTCAAGCTTCTTAAATAAAAGGTGAGTTTTTATAGGTTCTTTTGCCAATTCGGATAAATTATCAATATTCACTGATCTTTGTCTTGGCTTTTTCTCTATTACTTCAATAAAATTTTGTAATTTTATATCTTTATTACCTTTTGCTTTGCCAAAAATCTCATCTATCTTTTGCTGATGTCTTTCAAAAACAAAAGCAAAATAATCACATTTCATTGTACATCTCCTTGATTATTTTTCTTTTTCTTCTTTAATAAAAAGAGATTCAATATTAGAATTTACCTTTTTAAGACCTGACTCATCCCAACAAATATTGTCCCGAATTGTAGAAGGTAAATTAGAATTCCATGGCGGGCTATTTTCGAATAATTCAGTTAATAACTCTATAATACCATCTACTTTGCCCTTGATAGGCCAAATATTAGGCAACCATCCGTAAATTCTAGACTCAAGCCTATTATTATTTTTATAAACATGGGAAACTTGAATTGCAGAAAATTTAGTATTTTTACCAGCCACTTTTCCCATCAAAAAATGACGAAGAGCATTATTGCCTTTAAATTTCTTTTTTATCTCTTTCCGTATCGATTTCCTAACAACCGGCGAAGTTATACACCAATTTTTATCTTTCCATTTATTTATTGTATCTGTTTCAATAATCCCGTCCTGATAGCTAAAAAACTCTTTAACATTGTTAATCACATTATCAATTATTCCTGATACCTTGAATTTTACAAAAAAGAAATCTTGTATATTAGGCAATTCCTTTTGTCTTTTCTTCTCGTCCTCTTTTAAATTCTCAGTTTTGTCAAAAAAATTCAAATAATCTTTAAAGTTTTCCCAATCATCTTCTGTAACAGATATATCATTATCATTTATTTTGAATTTAACAATCCCATATCCCATAGATGTTTTAGCTCCGAGCATTCCATATTCTGAAATGAGATATAAAAGAATCCTTAATATTGAAGAAAAAGTTTCTTTTAATATAGTTTCATCATACTGAAATTTAAGAGTTACTTCTCCCATTAATCCTGAATCATAATACCAGCTTTTACCTCCATTAATATTTACAACAATCCTTCCATGATAGGGTTTTGATAAAATACTCTCATCTTTAATCACACTAACCGAAAACCTGCTTTTCCACCCCGTAGTACCAAACAAATAACAAACTGGACAAATTTTTTCATGAATTTTCAAAACATCTTCAGGATTTTTTACTTCCACTTGACATTTATCTCTCGTAGAATCACATGCATTATATCCCATTCCTCTAACCAATGCTTCAAACCACCAGCGAAGAGAACCTATAATTCCCGTAAGTTTTAATTCATCACATTTTCCCCATGCATCACCTGTCCAAAGAGGAGTTAACGTATTAAAGTTAACATTTATTATCTTTTCCATAACCAACTCCTATCCCTTTAATTCACTTCTTCTACCATTCCAAAACCTTGGCTAGTTCGGCTGCCAAGGCCTGTGGCCATTGCTAGAAACAAATATTCTGAAGGCAAAGAAAGCTCCCACAAACAATCCCAGCCCAAGATAAACCACGGCTTTGGCTGTTTGGGGTGCATGTAGTACAACTTTATATTCTTAAAAACTTTTCTTAATTTAAACCCATTTATTGAAATTTCAGGTAGTTTCTCATCTTTATAAAATGCTTTAGCTTTTCTTTCTAAGCTATTTTTTAATGATCTTACAAAATCATCCTCTTTGGGAGCAAAGTAGTGAGTTTTTGCTCTGCCATTAATTTTAACTGTAGAATAAGCAACCATAGGAGAAATGCTTCTAACCAATAATGAACTTTTCTTATCTTTTCTCTTAAATAAATGCTCCATCTCTATGCTTTTAAGTTCTAAAAAATAAGAACCTATGTGAATCCCTCCCCTTTTGATTATAGATTCTGCAATATCTTGCAAAAAATCTTCTGACACGCTAGAAACTTTAAACCATATCTCTCCTTTAAAAGATATTTTTTTTATTTTTTGTTGAAATATCTTTACATTTTGCCCAAATAATTTTGAAAAAGTAAACAAACTATACCTTCTTTTACCATAATACCAGCCATTATTATGCAACCAGCTAGATAACTTGCTTGACAAATTATTATAGATAATACCTTGTAATAAATAATTGTAGTGTAAAGGAATTTGAATCCTTTTTAAAGAATAAAAAACTAATTTTAGCCTCACTAAAATACTCCTTGAGTTGATTTTAACTTCATATTTATTGAAGTTATAGTTAAAAATTATTTTAACAAATAGTAAAAACATAAAATTATGTCAATATTGTTTAATTTTTTTGTCAAAACACATTATTTTTTTAATTTTTTTTATCAATTCTCTAATGCAAAAAATCTTGAGAAATTATGCACAAGCATTGCCAAGTTTAAGGATTAGGAGTAACTAATTTTTATTTTATGGTCTAAAAAGGAGATATCCTATGAGTAACAAAACCATTAAAATTGGAATCATTTTTTGCACATGTGGGTCAACTTTAGAGGAAAAAATAGATTTTAATTTTTTACAAAAGCAGGCCGAAAATCTTACTTATGTCAACTATACTTTAATTGAACCACTTATTTGCAAACAAAAAAAAGAATTTTGGAAAAGTTTAAAAGGCAAGTTTAATCGTTTACTATTTATTGGTTGCTCTGAGCGTTCTTCTCTAACCTTTACAGAAGACAAATTAAGTCAAATTTTAGATTATCTTGAAATAAACAAGGCTTTTTTTGAAACAGCCAATATCAGAGAGCATTGTGTTTGGGTCCACAAAACAGAATCTTCTAAGGACATTACAGCCAAAGCCTTAGATATGTTAATTATGGCTCATGCTAAACTTATAAAGAATATTCCTGCCTTAGAAACCCAAAATTTAGCTCAAGAAGTCCTAATAGTAGGCGGTGGTGTTGCTGGCTTAAGCACTGCTTTAACCTTAGCAGAGCTTGGGGTTAAAAGCACTATTATTGAGAAAAAAAGTCATTTAGGAGGCATCACAGGACAAATACCTTTTTTATGGCAAAGTGAAGGATCTTCAAGTTTTTGTACTAGTGAATGTGTGCTACCTGTGCTTGCAAGAGACGCTTTATTTTCTGAAAAGGTTGAAGTTCTTACTGAAACAGAAATTGCAGATGTAGAAAAAAAAGATGTAAATTTTCAAATAAATTTAGTTAAAAAGCCAGAATATGTAGACCCTCAACTCTGTATTGCCTGTGGTAAATGTGCTGATATATGTCCAGAAGAAGGGCCTAACCCTTTTGAACTTGGCCTAAAACCTAAAAAAGCAATTGGCAAAGGTCATTTTCTTCTTTTCCCAGATACGTACGCGATTGACGATTCTATTTGCTCAAAATGTGGCAAGTGCGTAGAAGTATGCCCTACTTCAGCAATTAATTTAGACGCAAAAACCAAATTTATAGATAAAACCATTGGCAGCATTGTACTTGCAACTGGTTTTCAGCCCGCAGAACTAAATAAATATAAACACTTAAATCCAAGCAATCCTAAGGTCATCACTCTTACTCAATTTGAAAGACTGGTTGCCCATCGTTTTTTTGGGAAACCACCTATTAGCGTCGTCTTTGTACTTTGTCAGAAAGACGATGTTGGTTATTGCTCTAAACTTTGCTGCACTATTACCTTAAAACATGCTTTTAGAATGGCATCATTTTTTATGGGTACAGAAGTAACAGTACTTTATAAAAACCTAAGACCTATGGGCAGGAATGGTGAACACTACTTAAAAGTAGCTCAAGAAAGGGGAGTTGAATTTATTCAAACAGAAGTAAAAGAAATTACAGGAGATGATTGGTTAGAAGTAAAAACAAATGACGGAGATTTTGAAGCAGATTTAGTGGTTTTAGCAGAGCCTCTTTTGCCAGGCGAGGTGAATTTAATGAGACAATTAGGCCTACAAACTGATGAATTCAACTACCCTATTGAATTCCAACCAAAGGTAGTTCGTCCTGGAGAATCATTGGTAGAACGAATCTTTTTAGCAGGTGCTTCCAAAGGACCAAAAGATGTTCAAGACAGTATAGATTCTGGAGCTAAAGCTGCTTTTAATGCCTACAGTGCCTTAAAAGGAAAATCTCAAAAACATGTCTCTTATATTGATCCAGAAAAATGCTCTCATTGTGGTTTATGTGTGCCTATGTGCCCGCACAGTGCTATTATCCGAGAAGATACCTATCCATATTTCTCTATTGCTTCTCATTTCTGTAAAGGATGTGGCTTATGTGTTAGCACTTGCCCTTCTAAAGCAATTACTTTAAAAAATTTAGAAGATGCCCAGATTTTGGAAATGGTAGACAAGGCATTTTCCCATGCTCAACCCAATAAACCTAGAATACTGGCCTTTTTATGCTATTGGTGCGCATATGGAGCAGCAGATTTAATGGGGCCTAAGGGTTTTGAAATTCCCTTAAATGTTAGAACTATTAGGATTAGGTGTTCTGCGTCTTTTAATATAGATTTGGCTATAGAAATTTTAACCCAGAATAAAGCTGATGGCATTCTTATCGGAGGGTGTCCACCTAAAAATTGCCACCATATGTGGGGAAATTACCTAGAAGACAGAAGGGTAAAAATGGTAAAAGGTACTCTAAGTGCCTTTGGATTAAAAGGAGATAGCCTAAGATTTGAATACATAGGTGTAACTTTATATGATAAATTAGCTAAAATTCTAAATGCTATGAGTAAAAATTTAACTTCCAAGGAGTCATAATGTTTAATCAACAAGAATTAGAAAAATATGCCAAAGTTTTGCTTTGGGGGTTAAAAAAAGCCCGTATAAAACAGTATAAACCTGGAGAGGTTATTCTTATTAAAACAGATAACCAAGCACTTCCTTTGGCAAATATTCTGGTAAAACAAATTTTAGAAATGAGACTAAATCCTGTTTTACGTATAACTTGGCCTCCTGAAATAGAAAAAACATTTTTTTCTTATGCTAATGAAGAACAAATAAAATTTAAAACCCCAGGAGATAAAGAATTATATTCCAATTTAAATGGACTTATTTCTCTTTTAGCACCAGAGTCTTTAACTCATTTAGAAAATATTGATCCTGCTAAAATAGGTTTATTTACTTTAAGCAAAAAATACCTTCGCGAAATATTAGAAGAGCGCGAAAATAATCAAGAATTTGGATGGACTCTTTGTCTTTATCCTACTCAGGAGTTAGCCAATAAAGCGAATTTAGACATTGCTAGTTATAAACAACAAATAATAGAAGCTGTTTATCTGAACTCTGAAAACCCTGTTCAAAAATGGGAAGACATTTATCAAAAAAACAAAAAAATACAAGATTGGTTAAACAGCCTTGATATAGAATATTTGCATATAAAATCTAAACATACAGATCTCTATGTTTATCCAGGAGAAAAAAGAAAATGGATTGGAATATCTGGGCACAACATTCCAAGTTTTGAAATATTTTTATCTCCAGATTTGAGGTTTACACATGGTATTTATTTTGCCAATCAGCCTTCGTATAGAAACGGAAATCTGGTTAAAGATGTATGGTTAAAATTTGAGAAAGGAAAAGTAATAGAAGCTAAAGCCAAACAAGGAGAAGAATTTGTTCGCAAACAAATTGCTTTGGATAAGGGTGCTAGCTATGTAGGTGAATTTTCTCTTACTGATAAACGTTTTTCCAAAATATCTAAGTTTATGGCCAATACCCTTTATGATGAAAACTTTGGAGGAGAATTTGGCAATTGTCATATAGCCTTAGGCGCTTCATATGCTGACACTTATGCTGGAAATCCTAAAGAACTTACTCCAGAACTTAAACAAGAATTGGGCTTTAACGACTCTGGATTACATTGGGATCTTGTGAACACAGAAGATAAAATAGTAGAAGGCAAGTTAAAAAATGGCAAGACCATTACTATTTATAAGAAAGGAGAATTTAATATTAAGTTATAAGCCTAGTTTAATTAAAAATATCCTAAACTTGTTAAGATAGAAAGTTTACTTTCTTTTTCTTTATCTCTACCAGATCTTTCTTCTGAATCAAAGGTGAGAGAAGTGCAGGGCATACACCCCAAAGACCGATAACCTTTATCATACAAAGAACAGTAGGGCAATTTTTCTTTATAAGTAAATGTCCAAATATCTATCTCTTTCCATTCTAAAAGAGGATTCAATTGCATATAAGAAGGAGAGTTTCTCTTTTCAAAACACTGTCTTTTCTCTCTATCAGGATGTTCGTCACCTCTAATTCCAGTAATAAGTACTTCTATTTGTTTTTCCTTAATTGCCTCTTGCAAGGGTAAAATTTTTAAATCCCGACAACACTTTACTTTGTCTTTAGCAATATCATAATGTAAAAGATTTACTTTAGGACGAACGATTAACAAATCTATATTCCATTCCTTTGCCCACTTATCTCTAAATTCTATTATTTCAGGGAATTTTAAACCTGTATCTATATTTAAAGCTTTCACCTTTTCATTTGGATTTTTTTGCTCTAAAAAACGCTTCCACAAAAATAACGCAACTGTTGAGTCTTTGCCTCCGGTCCAGGCAACAAAAATATTTTTGTATTTTTTATAGGCTTCTTCAAAACACTGTTCAGTAAAAATAATTTTAGCTTCTAACCCATTTAACATAAAGTAATTCCTAAATTATTCACAAATATAAAATCATAAAGACTTACTTAAAAACCTAAAAATTATAACTTCTGCATACTCTCTATTTTCTTTGCCAAAACAAAATAATCTTTTCTAACTGTGATTGGAATATTTATTTCTTCATCTAAACTCAAAAAATAAAAAACTTTTGCTAATTCCTGTAATACTTTTTGTTTATAACAAAGTCGTTTTTTATAAGCTTTTAAAGACAAAAGATTTTTTGCTTTTGTCAAGATAAATTCTACTCTATTTTTAACCTGATGATATTTATATACTTTTTCTTTACCAGCCAAGGCAATTTTTTCTAATCGGTCAGATTTGAGTATTTCTTTAGCTTTTTTTACTGCACTTTTTACATTATCTCGTTTATATACTACAATCTCTTTTTCTATTTCAAATAAATCTCTCAAACCATTCTCCACATCTTCTGTTAAAACCACAGCCCCGCAAGCTGCTGCTTCAAAAATCCTAAAGTTCAATTCACCTGCAGCACTTTGATTTAAGACTATTTTACTTCGTGAGTATATAGGTTGATAATTTCCTTGTAAGATAACTAAAGGAAGTTTCTTTTGACAAGCTTCTAAAAAACTTCGTCGATTTCTATTATATACACCATCTAAAGTTCCTACAAAGCTAATTGGAATATCTCTTTTTCCCCCACTATCAAAAGCCCTTTTGGGATCAAAAAATAGTGGTAGCCATTCGATTTGTGTATATTCATTATTTTGCTTAAAAATAGAAAGATAATCTTTTTGAGCTACTAAAAATAAGTCAAAACACGCAGAAAATGGAACATGCCATGGATTACAATATTGATCTATGGAAAATCCAATAGTCAAACATGGCAATAACTCAAAGCCTAATATTGCTGGGGGTTTACAGACATCGTTCCAAACAACTATATCTGGAAAAAAATTTTTTGCCTTTAGAAAGTTTATCAATTCTAAAGGCATTAGAAATTTTTCTAACTTTAAATCACAAATATCATCATATCCTATGGATAAGACATGATGCCCAGCTTTTTTAAACTCATTCAAAAAATAAGTTCCTTCCAAATTTAAAATACGCATAAAAAATCTTTTAGTAATAGTTATAAATTAAACTTCTACCAACTCTCTATTGTTTCTGTCCAGGCTTATTTCATATTCTTCACAATACCTATGCCAGATTGTAGATTAAATGCTCAAATTTTAAAATCTCCAGTTTATTTTTTTATTTTTAAGATAAAGAAACTCTAAAAATTTTAATAAAATAGATTAGGAGCATATATTGTCTATCTTGACATAAAAAAAATTGAACTTATTTTATTTATTTGTTTTACCTAAAAAAATCAATATCCTGTCCCAAAATCCTTTTTTAAAATTTACAAATAAATATCTATCCTTAAAAAGGAGGGTAGATATGTCTATTAAAATAAATATCTCAAAGCGTTTTTTTGAAGCAGGTTCAGACTTACTACATCTCACAATAGGAATACTTTTAATAATTCTAGGCGGAGCATTTGTTTGTCAACTATTTTATAATTTAAAATCATTATTATTTACTAAAGATTTTGCTTATACAACAGCAGTAATTTTAAATAAAGTTTTCTTTGCTCTTATGATTTTAGAAGTAGCCCATACAGTGGTTATTTCATATCAGGAACACATTATAAAACCAGAGCCATTTTTAATTATTGGATTAATTGCCAGTATCAGACGTATTTTGGCCTTAACTTTAAATTTAGTAGAAACACATCCAACAGAACAAGAATTCTATATGGCTATGATAGAAACTGCTGTTTTAACTTTTCTGGTTTTAATTTTAACAATTGGGTTAATGTTATTGAAGAAAAGTACTAACAACAATTGAGTTTAATTTTAGCTAAGGCTTCTATTTCTTCACTCAGGGCCAAAACTTGTTTCAAATCTTTACCCCACACAACAAGCCCATGTTGCTGTAAATAAATAATTTGATATTTCCGACTAGCTTTGGCTACTGCTAAAGCCAATTTTAAACTTCCTGGAGAATAAGGAGAAATTGTAGTAAAAGAAGAAGCAAACATTTTAGATTCAAATAAAGACAAGTCAAATAAATTTTTTTGATTTAAAAATAAGGCATTTAAAAAAGGAGGATGAGTGTGTAAAACCGCCTTAGCTTGGGGTTGATTCTCATATATCAACAAATGCATTTTAGCTTCTGAAGACGGTTTACCTGCATTTAATATCTCTTTGGTTTTTAAATCAAACACAGTAAAATCATTATACTTAAGGTTTGCTTTCCAGGTATTAGTGTTAGTAATAAGTATTCTTTGTCCAGATTTACAACTTATATTTCCACTATAGCCAGCAAATAAACCTCTTTGCCAACCCAAGTGCCCAATTTTTTGCGTTTCTTTTATTAGTTCTAAAGGGAAAAAAATACTATTGGCCTCATTATCCTCTTTTGGCAAACAAGGCTTTAGATCTAACACAGGAGTACCATCTATTGCTTCTATTGGATGTACAATTATTCCATCTTCTTCTATTCGTAAAATTGTTACTTCATGTACGCCTATAGGATTGGGACGATGGGGAGATCTGGTAGCAAACACGCCATGTAAGGGAATCTTTGAGTTTCCTCCTGGATGCACTTTAAGAACATCTCGCTTTGCAAGGTGTAACCAAGTAAATACTAAAACTTTTTGTTTTTTAAATAAATTATCAAGAGCAGGCCGAAAATTAGGATAAATAAAAATCTTTGCAGGTTTTAAATTATCTTGAGCCTGTCTTGGAGCAGAAAAGACATCCTTTAACTCTGAAATTACAAACCCAATCGGATTTAAAACGTATTCCATAAAAAAATAAAAGGGGGCTCTTTCAAGCCCCCTTCCAAGTTATTTTATTTATTTAACTCTTTTTCTTGAGGAAATACAGGCAAATAGCGGTAAGAAAGGCTTAATAAAATAGCTCCATAAGCTATAATCTCAATAGAGGTAGCCCACTCTGCCCAGTTTGGAGTATAAGAATACCATTTATCAAAAGGCATTACAGGCATAGCACAGGTCTGTACTGTGAAAACGAATCTGTTAATAACAACCCCAATACAATCTAAAATAGCAGCAGTATAAAGTAAAAAAGGAATATTTCTAAACTTTGGAACTATCAATAAAATAGCTGGAATAACACCACATATTCCCAACTCAGTCCACAGCAGCCATTTGCCAAAACCAGCCTCACTATTAAACACCTGATCAAAAGTCAGTCCCATTTTAGGTAAAGTATCAGTTGCCCAATACCAAGTATCAATGAATTTGAAAAAGAGATAAAAACAAAGCAAAGAACCAGCAATTTTACCCATTAAAGCTTTAGTTTCATAAGAAACTAACTTTCTTCCTGTAATTTTTTCCATAAGTGCGGCAATAAGCATAGTAAAAGCAGGACCAGAAGCAATAGCAGAAGCAACAAACAAGAAGAAAGTCCAAGGCCAAATAAAAAATCCCTCTCTATAAGCAAATGGACGGCCAAACAAAACTCCATACATTCCACCTAAGGAACCTTGGTGGAAACAAGAAAGAAAAGTTCCTATACCTGCAAAAAGAGGCATAAAAACATGAAAATTATGGGCTAATTTGTGAATAAAAGGGATCTGATTTAACTTTCTATTCTCTAAAATAATAGGAATATATTCAATAATAAGAACTGTACAATAACAAGTAATACAAAAAATAACTTCTGTAAGCATAGAGTGGACATTAGGGTGCCAATATCCAAACCATGCTCTTAGTGGTTGACCAATATCCAAAGTTAAAACCAACATCGCACCAGAATAACAGATAAATCCTACAATAACTGCCAAGTTAATAATATTTTTTAATTCTTCAATGCCCACAATATATTTTAAAAAACCAGAGAAAAATGCACCTGCTCCAAGAGCAATTACAGCCAAATCAAAAGTAATCCACAACCCAAATCCAAAATAATTATCTAAATTGGTTTCAATGAGGCCATGAGCAAAAATACGAAACATGGCATAAAGGCCCCATCCAAAAATAGCAGCCAATATGGCCATCCACACCAAAAACTTTCCTAAAGAGCAACGCTCCACGCCTTCTGGCAACCATTCTCTATCTATCATGGCTTATTCTCCCTTTGTTTTTTCGTTTGGCAGATAATTATCAGCCAAGCGACGAACCCATTCTCTTTCACTGTAATAATAGACCTGAGGTTCTGTGCCCAAACGTTCTAATAATCTAAAAGCATATTTACTTTTAGCCAATTTTGCCACTTTATGCTCTGGATTATTGAGATCACCAAAAGTAATAGCCCCTGTTGGACAAATTTCTGCACATGCAGGGATATAAGCATCTTCTGGTAATTTCATAGGATCTTTACCTTCATACCGAGCCTTCTCTTTTGCTTCCATAAAACGATGATGACAAAAAGTACATTTTTCCACCACACCTCTTGGACGAGGAGAAGCAGAAATATTTAGTGTTTTTTCCATGCCTTTTGGCCATTTTGGATCATACCAATTAAAATATCTAGCATGGTAAGGACATGCTGCCATACAGTATCTACATCCAATACACCTAGGATAAATCTGGCTAACAATTCCCCCTTCTTCATCCTTTTTTGTAGCCACTACAGGACATACAGTAGAACAAGATGGTTTTCCACACTGCATGCAGGGCCTTGGAAGATAAGCAACTTCATGCTCAGGAAAAGGCTTGCCATTACTTAGTTCATAAACCACTATCCAATTTAAAGTCATAGTTTTATCAGACCCGTCTACCATAGGCGCTATATTATTTTCTGCCTGGCACGCAACCATACAGGCCCCACAACCTGTACACTTATCTATATTGATGACCATTCCCCATTTTACTTTAAATTCTATATGTTCCATAACTCACCCCTCTTTCCAATTTTAAGCCCTGACTACTTTTACCTGGGACCTGTTCCATACTTTTAGGCCAGAGCCCTTTTCCTCTGCTATTGTCAACACCTTAAACACATTATCACCTTTTCCGCGCACATACTCATCCCAGGCTTCATGGCCAAAGCCCAAAGGTGCAGCTATGACATCATCCATAACTGTCTCTGTTATATTTACTCTGGCAACACACTCTCTTCCACTGCCTTGCAACTTTACTCTATCATTTTGTTTTAAGCCAAGTTTTCTTGCAGTAGCGCTATTTACTTGAACATAGAGATCTTTGCCATTTAATTCATATTCTTTAACCAAAATAACTTCTGAAGGAGTTAAAGCCTGTTTAATATTTCCTAAATAATTTCTAGCTACTGGAGCTAAAAAGACTCCTTCTCCCTCTGGCATAAGACCATTTTCTAAAACTTTCACTGGCAAACTTAAACTATCTTGATCGATCCATTTATTAGAAGTGTATGCACTACCTTCTATTAAACTATCATAGTCTGCGCCCAATGATTCTGCTTTAGCTTGTAAAACTTCCTCAAAAGTCTCAAATCCTAAATCAAACCCCATAGCTTTTGCCAATTCCAAAATAAAATCTGCTGTTGGTTTAGCATTAACTACAGGCTTAATTACAGGAGCAGAAGCACTATAAATCTCTTTACCTACTCCAAATGGAGTATAAGCATCATCATGTCTTTCTAAAAAGTGAGGATTTGGCAGAATAAGATCACACTTTAAAGCAGTCTCATCCAAAAAAGTGCTAAAACTTACCTTAAAAGGAATCTTATCAAAAGCTTCTGCTACTTGAGAGGCCTGAGGCAACGCATACACAGGATTAGCTTCATACACTAAAAGAGCATCCACTTTTTTTGAACCACCAGCAACATTTGCTAAAAATTCAGGAAGTACTTTTTGGTTTAACTCGCTTCTAAGTGGAGCACTTTTTATTACCTTATTTTCGGGTAAAGCTACTAACCCACCTTTTTGATTAAAATTACCCAACAAAAAGTTAACCAAAATACAGGCAGCCCATTCAAAACTGCCACTACCCTGACCAAAATCAGAACCAATTACCACACAAGGAGCCTTGGCTCTCACTAATTCTTGAGCAAGCTTTTTAAGTTCAGAAGCTCGCACACCTGTTTTTGCTTCCACTGCTACTGGAGTATATTTGGAAAGAATAAAATCTCTTACTCTAGCAAAAGAAGAAAGAGATGCAGCCTTGCCCATCTTAAGCAAATAGTAAGCTATACCAAGGGCTAAAGTTCCTTCTTGACCAGGATAAGTTGGTATCCACTTATCCACTGCAGCAGCTGTACCTGTTTGTACTGGCCCTGCATAGACATATTTGCCTTTTTTAGAAGCAAATGCTTTTTGATTTCTTACTACTGGACCACAACTAGAAAGTATGTCTGCACCCAAAACAAGCACATAATCAGAATTTTCTATATCAAAACCAAGTTGTCCTTTACCACCCATCATCTTCCAGGCAATACTACTTACTTGGCCATCACTTGGCATAAAGTAAAAATCATCACTGCCAAGTAAAGCTAAAAAGCCAGCTAAAAGCTCACTGGCAGAACCATTCTCATCTCCACTAATGCAAGCTACTTTTCCGCCGCGAAGCTTCTCGTCTAAAAGTCTTCTAGCTTCGTCCCAAGAAATAGGCTCTAACTTTCCTCCATTATTTTTTACCGGTCCTTTTACCCTTGCAGGACGATATAAAAGCCTAACTGCACAAGAACCAAGAGGACACACACCGCCTTGGCTCAAAGGATGTTCTACATTACCTTGGGCAGTTACTGGCCTTTTACCTACTTTATGAATTGAAAGACCACACCCAGCACCACATAACTTACACACAGAAGCCACTTGGCTCCTTTCACCGTATTTAAGCTTTGGAATCCATGGCCAATTTTGTGACCAAATGGACACATCATCTAATGTTTTCCAGGGAATAGGCGTACACAAAGTGCCTACTGCACCACCTACCAAAAAGGTAATAAATCCTCTTCGATCAAGTCCCATTTTCTCACCCCTCATTTATTTATGACAAACATAGCAGGCATTACTGGCCCCTTTCTGGGCATGACACCTTTCACACTGCCACATCTTCATTGTCTGTTTACTATAACCTGTAATTTTATTCTCATAATACACTGGAGGTGTGTCACTATTTCCCACATCAGGATGACACGTTGTACAATCAAAATCCTGATGCGCAATATGGGAAAAGAACACATTGTCGGGCTGTTTCTGATAGATAAGCCAAGGAACTTCCTTTTCTTTATTCACATATTCCTCTACAAATTTAGCTTCTGCTGGATCTTCTCCCATTACCTCAGAATGACATTCTGCACATTTCTCTGTGGTTGGAATACCTGCAAAAGAACCATCCTCCCGAAATAGATGACATTCATCACAGGCCATTCCCTGATCTTCCACATGAACCTTGTGACTGAAGCGAATGGGCTGAACCTTTTCACTATAGAGCATCTTGGGAAACAGCCACCATCCCACAATCAGTGCCCCCACAAAACCGACCACAAAGGGAAGCACCACACAACTTTTGCCTTTTGCCACTTTAATACCCTCCCTACCGCTAATTTTTTGAGCAAACCTTCAAGCAACCCAACTAAACAAACTAAATTTGGCTCACCTTATGTAAGGAGGCCAAATTGTGTCAAGGAAGTTTAAGAAAAAATTCACATGCCTTTTTAGTAAATTTTTCAAGAAATTCAAGAGAAATTTAACCTCTTTTTATTTTTTTCGACCATATATATCTTCAAAACGAACAATATCGTCTTCCTCTAAATATGGACCTGACTGAATTTCTATAATTTCAACAGGAACTTTCCCAGGATTACTTAATCTATGTTTACAGCCCTTAGGAATATCTATAGATTGATTTTCTGTAAGTAAAACAACCTTATCTTCTACTATTACTTCAGCCGTACCTTTTACTACCACCCAATGTTCACTTCTATGATAATGCATTTGTAAACTAAGCTTAGCCCCTGGTTTTACTTCTATACGCTTTATTTTATAAAACTCTCCTTCTTCCAAAATAGTATAGCTTCCCCAAGGACGACGCACTGTAAGATGAGCCTCTACTAAGTGCTTATCCTTTTGTTTTAAAGCCTTAACAACATCTTTTACCTTTTGCACCTGACTTTTAGGAATAACTAAGGTTGCATCTCTGGTTTGGACAACGATTAAATCTTTAAGTCCAACTGCTGCTAACTTACTTCCATAAGAAAAAAGCAAACTATTCTCACATTCCAAGGCTAATACATCTCCACGAATAACACAGCCTTGCTCATCTTTATCTCCCAATCTATAAATAGCCTCCCAACTTCCTAAGTCATCCCACCCAAAACTAGCAGGAACAACTGCTACATTTTGAGCACCTTCCATAATCCCATAATCAATAGAAATATCTGGAAATTTAGAATAATTTGCTAAAAGAGGGCTTTCTTTTCTTCTCTCCCAAAAACTCCATAACTCTGGCTGTTGTTTTTCTATTTCTTGCAAAAACAGTTTACCTTCAAATACAAACATTCCACTATTCCAATAATATCTACCATCAGAAAGAAACTTCTTTGCCTTTTCCAAAGTTGGCTTCTCTACAAAACGCTCTACTTTAAATCCTTCTTCTTTTAAGGATGGCCCCACCTTAATATATCCATAACCTGTCTCTGGCTTATGGGGCTTAATACCAAATGTCACTAACCAACCTTTTTTCGCCAAATCATAACCAATAAATAAATCTTCTACCCAAGCATCCTCATCTTCTACTTGATGATCAGATGGAAAAACAGCAAAAACACTTTCCTCTGGTTTTTTACTTGAATCTAAACCAACCAAAACAGCGGGCAAAGTATTCCTGCCCATTGGCTCAGCTACCACACCTATCTTATCTTCATTACAAATATCTTTAATTTGATTTTTAACCTCAAAAATATGTTCCTCATTAGTAATAATTACAATATTAGATGGAGAAAATGCCTTTAATGCCCTTAAAACTGTCTGCTGTAAAAGGCTTCTTTCTCCATTTAAACTCAAAAGCTGTTTGGGCATAAGCGCACGAGAAAGGGGCCACAGCCTGCTCCCTGATCCACCTGCCAAAATAAGAGCATAAAAATCTTTCTTTTTCATAGTTTTTCCCTTTTTAAAAATTTCCAAAAAAATCTATTCTTGGTTATATTTTTTACTCTTTAACTCTACAATATTCCTTTCTCTACTATCAAACTTTATTCCCACTAAATATATCTCCTTACCTTCTGATTTATATTTTTCATAATACTTCTTTTTTAATATTTGTTCTATTGCATCTTCTTTACTATCTACTTTAAACTCTATAATAACTATCATTGTATCTGTTTTTATTGTAATATCTATTCTTCCTTTATTTGTAGTATCTTCTGCGACTACATCATATCCAAGAGCCTTTAAATAAACATAAATAACACTACTATAATATCCTTCATATCTAGATAGTACATTATTTACATAATTTTCATAAGGAATTGAAGAAAATATAGACTGAAGTATCTCCTTAAATTTCTCAAAATCTCTATTATCTAAAGCAATCAAAAGATTCTCTTCGTACAATCTTTTTTCATATCTCTGATTAGTCAAATAATCTATAAATAATTCATGCAATGAAAATTGAATTTCTAAATTAGGAATACACAATCTATAAGTTATACGACCGAACTTATCTATTATTTTATCCTTAAACGTTAAATACCCTGTTTGCCATAAAAGAGCTAAAATATCTATATATTCTACATCGAAAATATCTAAACCCTCTTCTGAAATCAAGGCATTATCTAACTTTGGCAAATAATAATTTGTTTCCTTTAATTTATCTATTAAAAACGATGGATTTCCTGTACTCCACCAATAGTTTCTAAACTCATATCCATTAGCTATAAAAAGTAATATATCATAGGGGTTATATATTTTTTCTCCAAAATAATTATAACCATTATACCACTTTTTTACCTTTTCCAAATTTACGTTTTTTAAATGTTCAAAAAATACATTTTCTAAGTCATTATGAGTATATCCACAAATTTCTCCATATTCTTTTATTACTGTAATATCTCTTAGGTTGTTTAAACCACTAAATAAATTTAATTTAGAAAATTTACTCACACCTGTAATAAAGACAAATTTTATATATCTATCACTATCTTTTATTACTCCATACAAATTCTTTAATATACTTCTTGCTTTAATTGCTAATTCCTTATTAAGGATATTATCTAAAATAGGCTTATCATACTCATCTATTAAAATCACTACTTTATTTTTATACTTTTCAGATACTTTAACTATTAATTCTTCAAAACGACCTCTAATATCTTTTTTATGTAAAGAAGTTACTTTCAGTTCTTTTTCATTTCGTTCAAATATCCTATCTATTTCATTAAAAATTATTTCTTCAGTTATATAATCTCCACTACCAAAACTTATTTTTATAACAGGATGAGGTTTAAAATCATATTTATCATAAATATAAAGACCCTTAAATAATTTTTTATTTCCTAAAAATATTTCTGCTAAAGTATCTAAAAATAAACTTTTACCAAACCTTCTAGGACGAGACAAAAAATAATATTCTCCTTCTTGAATTAATCTTAAAGCAAAATTGGTCTTATCTACATATACACAACCTTGCTCTCTTAATTTACTAAACGTTTGAATGCCTATTGGAAGTTTTTTCATTTTACCACCATATATATAGTAATTATTGAAAATTTAAAATTAATTTTAGTTAATAAGACTTATGAATAAATAAACATACTAAAAAATATTTTTAAAAGTCAAAAACAATTTCTAAATCATTAAAAAACGGTTGTTTTTTATCTTTTTCTGATAAAATAACATCTTTCATTGGCCAGTTGATATTTAACTGCGGATCGTCATAATATACGCCTCTTTCATGCTCCTTGGAGTAAAAATTGTCCACCTTATAGATGAAGTCAGTATTATCTTCTAAAACCAAGTAACCATGAGCAAAACCTCTGGGAATAAGCAACTGTTTACCCTCTTCTGCAGAAAGCTCAATAGAAAACGTCTTGCCAAATGTTGGAGATCCTTTACGTAAGTCCAAAACAACATCAAATACCCGTCCTCTAGCGACTCTAACCAATTTTGCCTGAGCCATAGGTGGAATCTGATAATGCAATCCTCTTAACACTCCTTTAATCTTTGAAAAGGCATGATTATCCTGGACAAAAGTATAATTCAAGCCTAACTTAACAAACACCTTAGCATTATAGGTCTCAACAAAAAAACCCCTTTTATCTTGAAAAATTTGAGGTTCTAAAATAAATAAACCAGGAAATTCAGTAGAATACACCTTCATTTTTGGCCCCACTTAGTTATGAAATTTTCATGGAATGAGCATATAAAAACTTTACTTAAAAAACAAAAAAAAGCCAACCTGTTTCGCACCTGCTTAACTTTCATCAATGGTGCTGATTTATATCTAACGTTTAAGACAAAAAAAGTTCTAAATTTAGCCTCAAACAATTATCTAGGATTAGCTAATAACCCTTCACTTATAAAAGAAACTATTACTCTTTTACAAAAATATGGCATTGGGGCGGGGGCCTCTCCTCTAATTTCAGGGCACAGTGAACTAACCTTTAACCTAGAGAACACCTTGGCAAAATTTAAACACACTGAAGCCTGTCTTGTATTTTCCTCTGGCTATACAACTAATATTGGTATCTTCTCAGCATTAGCTGATAAAAACACCCTTGTATTTAGTGATAAATTAAATCACGCCAGTATTATAGATGGCATCCTCCTTTCTCAAGCAAAGCTAATTCGTTATAAACATTTAGACATAGAACATTTAGACTATCTTTTAAAAAAATATACTGCTTACCCTAAAAAAATTTTAGTAACAGACAGCATCTTTAGCATGGATGGAGATATCGCCCCTCTTAATGATTTAGTTTATCTAAAGAAAAAATATAATTTCTTGTTCATTATAGATGAGGCCCATGCCACTGGAATTTTTGGACAAGGAAGAGGACTTGCTCATGAATTTAAGGTACAAAAAGAAATAGATATTCAAATGGGAACCTTTAGCAAAGCCCTTGGAACTCAAGGTGGATACGTTTGCGCTAACAAAAACATCATATCTCTTTTAATTAATAAAGCCAGATCCTTTATTTTCTCCACAGCTATCTCTCCTGTAATTGCAGGAAGCACCCTAGCTGCAATTAATTTTATTAAAAAACATCCTAATAACAGTAAAAAGCTATTAACTCTTGCTAAAGATATAAAGGATTATCTTAACAACTTAAACTTTGACACTGGTAACAGTTGTTCCCAGATAATACCTATTATCCTAAAAGACCCAGTCCTAACTCTAAAGGCAAAAGATTTTCTCTTAGAACAAGATATCTTTATCCCTGCTATAAGACCACCTGCTGTTCCACCTAATACCTCTAGACTTCGAATAAGTTTAAGAGCAGACTTACAAGACCAAGATATTTTAAAAATAAAACAATCTTTTAAGAATCTAAAGGAGTTTTTAGCTAAATGCTAACATTTATTTCTGGCTGGGCAGGGTTTAAAACTCTCTTTCCTATATTTGGCAAATATAATTTTATTGTTCCATTTATAGATAAATCACCAGATCAAATAAAAAAACTTTTAAGTACAACAAACTTTAATATCTTAATAGGTTGGTCCACTGGAGCACACCTTATTTTAAAAAATATATCCTTATGCAAAGCTAAATATATATTTCTCATTTCTCCTTTTCTAAATTTTACTAATTTTTGGAATCCTAAAATATTAAATATTATGCAAAAAAAGTTACAGAAAAAACCCCAAAAAACAGTTAACAATTTTCTTATAAAAACAGGATTAAATATAAACTATCAAATAAATATAAACAGCGAAGTAATTGTTGATAGTCTTATAAAAGGGCTTAATTTTTTAATAGAATCTAAAATACCATTGCAAAATTTGAAAACAGAACATGATAATATTTATATACTACATGGAGAGTGCGATCAAATCGTTCCTCTAAAAGAAATAGAAAGTTTAGTTAAAAATTTAGATATATATAAAAATAATATCTTTATATTCAAAAATACACAACACTATATCCCAGAAAAATCAATTTTAAAGGTTATCTATGAAACAACAAATTGCAACTTTTTTTAATAAAGGATCTTCTTATTATACTAAAAAAGCTATTATCCAAAAATATGTTGCTAAAAAGTGTCTTCAAAAAGTATCTAAAAAATTCTTCCCTTCCATTCTAGAAATTGGAGCAGGAGGAGGTATTCTAACATCTCTATTAGTAAACTATCTCAGCTTTAATCAGCTGATCACTTTAGACATTTCAAAAAAAATGCTTGCCCTATGTCCTTCTAAAGCCACAAAAATAGTAGCAGACGGAGAACACCCTCCTTTTAAAAATCAACAATTTGATTTATTAATCAGCTCTTCTACAATGCAATGGTATGAACATGGAGCTGACTCTATATTAAAAAATTTATCTGTTTTAAAGCCTTTAGCTAAATTTTCTTTAGCTATATTTGTTGATGGAACATTACAAGAATTAAAACAAGCATCACAAAAAATTGGTTTCGCATCTGTCTTTCCATTAAAAACCCATTCAACATATATTGATAAATTACAAAAAAATAACATCAAGTTTTTTTTTGAATTAGAAGAAAAAAAAATATTTTTTAAATCTGTCATAGATCTATTAAAGAATCTAAAATATACTGGGACTAATTATACTAAAAGCAAAAAAGGGTATAGTAGAAAAAAATTTGAAGAATTTTGCTATTTTTATGAATCTAACTTCAAAAAAAAAGAAGGTGTTTACACAACATATAAGATACTTTATATGTGGAATTGAAGTGATTTTAAAATATTTAGATCTTCATCTAAAGAAAAACCAGATTTGGTTAAATAATTACCTGTCATTATACCACTAGCTCCTGCCAAAAACACCAAAGGGTGGAGAGAACCAAAGTTCTGTTTTCTTCCACCACAAACAATAATTTCTTTATCTGGTAGAATATATCGAAAAATAGCAATAATTTTTAAACAATAAAGAGGTGTTAAAAAATTTGCTTTTTCTAAAGGGGTTCCTGGAATAGGAATTAAAAAATTTAATGGGATTGCATCAACCTTTAAGTCTTTTAAAGTTAAAGCTAACTCAATAACCTGGGATATAGATTCTCCTAAGCCAAATACTCCACCACTACACACACTAAGACCAACTTCTTTTGCCCTCTTTATGGTTAAAATTCTCTCCTCATAGGTATGCGTAGAGCATATTTTAGGGAAAAAACTAGCACTTGTTTCTAAATTATGATGATAGCGATTAAGCCCTGCTTTTTTAAGACTTGTTAAATCTTTTAAAGACAAAATCCCTAGAGAAGCACACAATTTTATTTTATTTTTTAAAGCCCCTAAAACATCTATCACCTTTTCTATTTCTTTAGGTTCTAAACCCTTCCCTGATGTCACCAAGGAATAACGTTTTACTGGTGTTTTAGCTAAATTATTTCCAAGACAAATTAATTCTGAAGGAGATTTAAAAGGATATACAGGAGTATTAGTAGAATAAAACTTTGATTGAGCACAAAAAGCACAGTCTTCGCTACATTTACCAGACCTAGCATTTACAATAGAACAAAGTTGAATTGAGGAGAAAAAATTCCTTGTTAAAAAAGAGCTTCCTGCTAAAAGAGAAATAATATCTGCTCCGTCTAAATTTGCTAAACGTTCTAAGTCTGTTTGTAGCAATTTATTTTTTAAGGCCTTTTCAGCTAAATTTAAAGCATCTTTTTCTGTAAACATCTAATTTAACTCTCAGTGTATCAATTTATTTTAAAAATACATTTTTTATAAATCAATATCTATCTCATTTACTAAACTATCTAAAACAGAGGGGGTTATTACTTCTAACCAAGGAATTTCAGCCAGAACTTTTACTTTCCCATAATACTCAATGGCTATTTTATTTTCTTGGTTTAAAGGACCATTCAAAATAACACCTAATACATCTAAATTTTTTCTTTTCAAAGCTTTTATAGTCAAAAGAGTGTGATTAATAGTTCCTAGAGTGCTTCTTGCTACAACAAGAATAGGTAAATCTAAATGTTTCATTAAATCTAACATAAAAAATTTTTTATTTAATGGTACAAAAACCCCACCTGCCCCCTCTACAATTAAAGGTGTTTCATTAGGACAATAAATATCTTTTATATCTATTTCTCTATTTTCTATCTTAGCTGCAAGATGAGGGGAAACAGGTTCTTTAAATAAATAAGTTGCTGATAAAAAGTATTTATCCTCTAATCCTGTTAAGTATTGGACCGTTTTAGAATCCAGTTCTTCCCTTGATCCTGTTTGAATCGGTTTAAAATAATAAGCATTAAATTTTTTTACAAGCAAAGATGAAATAAATGTCTTCCCCACTCCTGTATCTGTTCCTGTAATAAAAACTTTATGCATAACTCTTTTCTTCTACTATCTTTTTAATAGCTGTAGTAAGAGTATGGAGTTCTGAGGAAGAAATAATATAAGGAGGCATAATATAAATTAAATTTAAAAAAGGCCTAATCCAAACTCCAAACTCTACAAATCTTTTTTGAGCTTTAGCAACATCTACTTTATCTACTAATTCCACTACTCCTATTGCTCCCAATACTCGCACATCTCTTACTTGATTTAATTCTTTTAAAGATAATAATTCTCTTTCCAGTTGATTCTGAATTTTTCTTACTTTTTTTTGCCAATCATACTGCAACAAAAGTTTACAACTTGCCAAGGCAACATTACAAGCTAAAGGATTTGCCATAAAAGTAGGACCATGCATAAAAACAAAAGGAGGGGCAGAGCAAATAGTCTTAGCTACTTCTTCTGTACACAAAGTAGCAGCCAAAGTCATATACCCACCTGTTAAAGCCTTACCTAAACACAAAATATCTGGTTCTACGCCTGCATATTCTAAAGCAAACATTTTCCCTGTGCGGCCAAATCCTGTAGCAATTTCATCTAGAATAAGCAGTATACCTTTACTCTTGCATAAAGAAGCTACTTTCTGCAAAAAAACAGGGGAATATATCCGCATTCCCCCTGCTCCTTGAACAACAGGCTCTAAAATAACCCCAGCCACTTCTGACTCGTATTTTTCTAAAATCTTTAAAAAATTTTCAAAATCTTTTGAATTAAAATCGCCATTTTGAGGAGCAGGAGCAAAAATATTTTTAGGCAAAAATTTATTAAAAATAGAATGCATCCCTGTTATGGGATCACAGACAGACATAGCTCCAAAAGTATCGCCATGATAACCTTTGGAAATAGTTAAAAACTTAGTACGTTTTTCACCTTTAGCATGCCAATATTGTAAAACCATTTTTAAGGCCACTTCCACACTAACAGAACCAGAATCTGCAAAAAAGATCCACTTTAAATTAGAAGGAACTAAATTTAACAATAAAGAAGCTAATTGAATAGCAGGCTCATGGGTAATTCCACCAAACATTACATGAGCCATCTTTTCTACTTGTTCATAAATGGCCTGATTTAAAACCGGATGGTTATATCCGTGGATTGCAGCCCACCACGAAGACATACCATCTATTAATTTTTTCCCATCTTCTAGTTCTAAATACACTCCAGAAGCTTTTTTAACACCATAAACAGGAAGAGGATTTAAAGCAGATGTGTATGGATGCCAGATATGTTTTTGATCAAATGAAATTAGCATAAAATGAAATGGCGGAGGGAGAGAGATTCGAACTCCCGGACCCCGTTAAGGGTCTGCGGTTTTCAAGACCGCCGCCTTCGACCAACTCGGCCATCCCTCCGCATTATCAAAATAATATAATAAGCACTTTTCCCAATAATACAACCCTAGACAGGAAAATAAAATAGAAAACATGGCGGAGAGGGAGGGATTTGAACCCTCGGTAGAGGTTTTAGCCCCTACACTCGCTTAGCAGGCGAGCGCCTTCAGCCAACTCGGCCACCTCTCCGAAAGAAGGATTCTTTTAACTAAAAGTATATTTAGAGTCAATAAAAAAATAACTATTTGACATTAGACTAACCCCTTCTATAATGCCAATTACGACCAAAAAAATATGGAGGCCAGTATGAGTGAATTTCCAAGAATGCATAGATTACCCCCATATGTCTTTGCAGTAGTAAATGATTTAAAAATGCAAATGCGAAGACAAGGAGAAGACATTGTTGATCTTGGCATGGGTAATCCAGATATCCCAACGCCTAAGCATATTGTAGATAAATTAGTAGAAGCAGCCCAAAAGGGAGTAAATCATCGTTATTCTGCCTCTAAAGGCATTCCTAATTTACGAAAAGCAATTTGCAGTTGGTATAAACGTAGATACGATGTAGATATTGACCCTGAAAGCGAGGCAGTAGTAACCATGGGCGCAAAAGAAGGGTTAGCTCATCTGGCCTTAGCAATGCTTAGTCCGGGTGAAGTAGTTTTTGCTCCTGATCCGACTTATCCAATTCATCCGTATTCTGCTATTATTGCAGGAGCTGACGTAAGACGCATTCCTATAGATCTTGATAGAGATTTTTTTGAAGACCTTCTTACAGCCACCAAACAAACTTGGCCCCAACCAAAACTACTTATCATCTGTTATCCACATAATCCTACTACAGCTACTGTTGATTTAGATTTTTTTCAAAAAATTGTAGATTTTGCCAAAGAACATAAGATGTATGTAATTCATGACCTTGCCTATGCAGATCTTTGTTTCGATGGATACAAAGCCCCAAGTTTTTTGCAAGCAAAAGGGGCAAAAGACGTTGGTGTTGAATTCTTTTCTATGTCTAAAAGTTATTCTATGGCAGGATGGAGAGTAGGTTTTTGTGTTGGTAATCCCAAAATGATTCATGCTTTGACTAGAATAAAAAGTTATTTGGACTATGGTATTTTCCAGCCCATCCAAATAGCCTCTATTATTGCTCTTAACGGTCCCCAAGAATGTGTCCAAGAAATCACTAAGGTATATGAAGACAGAAGAGATGCTCTTATAGAAGGTTTAGCCAGAATTGGTTGGGAAATACCAAAACCAAAAGCAACCATGTTCATCTGGGCTAAGATTCCTCAAGAATTTAAACACTTAGGTTCAGTAGAATTTTCTAAATTATTATTATCAGAAGCAAAAGTAGCAGTGGCTCCAGGCCTTGGTTTTGGTTCCTATGGAGACGATCATGTCCGCTTTGCTTTAGTAGAAAACAGACACAGAATTAATCAGGCAATCAGAGGAATAAAAAAGGTATTAGGAGGCTAAAGATAAGTGAAAAATGTGGTTAAAATTGCTCTAGCTGGATTTGGCACTGTAGGTACAGGTCTAGCAAAAATTTTAAAAGAAAATAAAGAATGGATAAAAAAACGAACAGGAAAAGAAATTGTTATCTCCAAAATATTAGTAAAAAATCTAAACAAACCAAGAACCCTTATTCCTCACCCTAATACCATATTTGTAGATACTCCTGAGGCTCTATTTCAAGATAATGATTGGGATATTTTGGTAGAATTGATAGGAGGAATAGATTTACCATATCAACTAATTACCAAAGCCCTAAAACTAGGAAAATCTGTTGTAACAGCAAATAAAGCCTTGCTTTCTATGAAAGGAAAAGATTTGTTAAAACTTGCAGAAACACAAAACGTAGGGCTTTATTTTGAAGCTAGTGTGGGCGGTGGTATCCCTATTATTCAAACTCTTAAAGAAAGTCTTTCTGGAAACAAAATAAAAGCCATTACTGGTATTTTAAATGGCACTGCTAATTATATTTTAACAGAAATGAGCCAAAATGAACTCACCTTTTCTGAAGCCTTAAACCAAGCTCAAGAAAAAGGATATGCAGAAGCAGATCCGTCCCTCGATATAAAAGGCATTGATGCTGCTCACAAACTAACTATCTTAATTTTTCTTGCCCATGGAGTAGTATATCCTCTTGAAAAACTATGGGTAAAAGGAATTGAAAATATAGAAACCCAAGATATTTCCTTTGCTAAAGAATTAGGTTATGTATTTAAGTTAATTGCTCAGGTCAAAGAAAAGTCAGGTCATTTACAAGCAGGAGTTTTTCCTGCTCTTTTACCCCAAAAACATATTCTAGCCAAAGTAGACGGACCTTTTAATGCTATTTTAGTCCAAGGCAATGCTGTAGGACCAATTATGCTCTATGGTCAAGGAGCTGGAGATTTACCAACAGGAAGTGCTGTATTGGCAGATATAATCTCTTTAATAAAAAACAACTATGCCCCTAACAATACAGGCTTTATAGAATCTCCTTTTAAAGATGCAAACATTTTAGATAATGTATCTGTAGTGTGTGAACATTACTTTAGATTCCAAGTTTTAGATAAACCAGGAGTATTGTCTGCTCTTTCAGGTATTATGGGCGAACATAACATTAGCATTGCCCAAGCCATCCAAAAAGCTCAAAATAAAAAGAAAGGAGTACCTATTGTATTTTTAACCCATAGAGCCAGGTTAGGAGATGTAGAAAAAGCAATAAATGAGATTAACCGCTTTGATTTTGTGCTTCAACCAACAGTTCACTATCCAATTATTCACTAAAATAAGGAACAAAACAAGATGAAGATTATTTTTCTTATTGAAGATGGAATGGGTGATTTTCCTCTACCAGAGTTAAACAATAAAACTCCTTTAGAAGCTGCCAATACTTCTTATCTAGACAGTTTAGCTCCTCATTCTTTAATAGGCAGATGTCAAACCATACCCCAAGGATTCCCCCCTGGGTCTGATGTAGCGAATATGGCTCTATTAGGTTATGATCCAGTTAAATATCATACTGGCAGGGGTCCTATTGAAGCTGCAGCACAAAACATTATTACCCAAAAAAATGATCTAATATGGCGCTGTAATTTAGTAGAAATAACTGATTTCTCCTCTCAAGGGAAAATGTTAGATTACAGTGCTGGTCATATAGATACAAATACAGCAAAAAAATTAATTGGCTGGTTAAACTCCAAACTCTCATCTTCAGAGTTTAAACTAATCCCTGGCGTTCAATATAGACATCTTTTAATTCAACCCCAAGGATACCAAAAAATTTCTAACTTATCCCCAAGGCCTCCTCATGACATTTTAAGTCAAAACATCTCGCAAGATATAAAGACTTATAAACAATATCCTCCCTTATACAATTTTCTAAAAGATGCTTTTAAATTATTAAACCATAACCCAATCTGGCCTAAGGCCAATTCTCTCTGGCCTTGGGGACAAGGAAAACCACTAACATTACCAGATTTCACTCAAAAAACAGGCTTAAAAGGAGCTGTAATCTCAGCAGTTGATTTGATCAAAGGACTAGGACAGGCAGCAAACCTAGAAGTGATTGAGGTGAAAGGTGCTACTGGACTTGTAAATACAAACTATCAAGGCAAGCTAGAAGCTGCCATAAACTTTTTAAAAACAGGAGATTTTCTTTTTTTACATCTAGAAGGTCCTGATGAAGCAGGACATATTGGAAGCATTAGGGACAAGATTCAGGCTATAGAAAAATTTGATAAATATATTTTAGGCCCCCTTTTAAAAAATTTAAACCAATCCTTTACTGTGGTAATCCTGTGTGATCATTTTACCCCCATCACTTTAAGAACTCACATAGCAGATCCAGTACCCTTTTTAATCTACAATTCTCAAAAAAAATTTAAGGATAAAGGACAAAAAACGTTTAGTGAAAAAAGTGCCCAACAATCTCCTCTTTTTATCAGAAAAGGAGAAAATTTTCTAAACTTTGTTTTGGAGCAAGCCAATGCCTAAACTCAGTGAAAACTTCCCTCAGCCAGAAGTCTGGCATAAACATAAAGTATTTTACGGTGAAACAGATGCAATGGGTGTAGTTTATTATGCCAATTATTTAAAATGGTTTGAAATAGCTAGAAATACCTATATAAGCCAACAAGGCTTAACCTACAGTGAAATAGAAGCTAAGGGTGTATTTTTGCCTGTACGAGAGGCACATTGTCGATATTACAAACCAGCTCATTTTGACGAAATTATCTATATCCGTGCAGCCATCTCTGAATGGAAAAGAGCTTCATTTAAATTTATCTATGAAATAACTAACTACGAAAAATCTATTGTTCTTGCTTTAGGTTATACTGTTCATCCTTGCGTTGATAAAAAAGGAAAGCCAATTGCTGTACCTTCATGGTTAAAACAAGCATGTACTATTACCTAAGATGCTAGATGTTCATACTCATCTATTTCATCCTAAAATAGCTCAAAAAGTATGTTTGGCCTTAAAAGAACATTATAATATAAGTCCCCAAGGAACAGGTTTAAAAGAAGATCTATACCAACACTTAAAAAAGGGGAAATTCAATAAGGCAGTAGTATTGTGCGCAGCCACAAATCCTAATCAGGTTATTCCTGCTAATAATTGGGCTATCTCTTTAAAAAATTATAAAACATTGATTCCATTTGGTACAATTCATCCAGAATATAAAGATTGGCAAAAAGAATTAGCCAGACTGGCTAAACACCAAATAAAAGGATTAAAAATCCATCCAGATTTTCAAGGCTTTGATCTGGCAAGCAAAAAATTATTTCCCATTTGGGAAGAAATAGGTTCAAAATTTTGGATCCTAATCCATATAGGAGATCAATTGCCGCCAGAAAAAAACTTTTCTTCACCTCAAAAACTTGTTCAGGTTTTAAAAAACTTTCCCAGGCTAAAGATTATTGTAGCTCATTTAGGAGGTTATCTACATTGGGAATACGCCCTCCATTATATTATAGGCAAAGATATATTTCTGGATACTTCTAGCACTTTGCCTTTTATTCCTAAAAATATATTAAAAAAAATACTAAACAAGCATGATAAAGAAAAAATTTTATTTGGTTCAGATTATCCTCTATTTTTGCCAGAACAAGAAAAATATCGTATTTTAAATAACCTAAATGATAATTTTTGGGCTCAACTAGAAGAAAATAGCACAAATTTTCTGCAAATCCTTTAACTTTAAGATTGGTTTGAAATAAACAAGATACCCTGATTTCTCTTTGTTTTTATATTGACTTTTTCTCTGCTTATTTCTTAAAATTTATAGACTTTATGCAAGATTATAAATTTATTTTTTCCCCAAAAAAAATTAATTTTGACCTTCTAGCCGTTGGTATTATCCTATTTTCTTTTCTTCTTCGATTAGGAATTATCTTAAGCGGACAAATAAATCTCTACTATGATGAAGCACAATACTGGGATTGGTCTAGAAGTTTAGATTGGTCTTATTATTCTAAAGGTCCACTTATTGCCTATTTTATCTGGTTTTGGACAAAAATTTTTGGTCCTACAGAATTAGGAATTAGATTTGGAGCTTGTCTTAATTTAACAATTTTGCAGTCTCTTATCTATTTTGGCCTAAAAAAAATCTGCTCTCAAAAAACACATTCCACCTCATATCTCCCCCTAATTGCTTTAATTATTGCCACCACCACTCCTTTATTCTTAGTCACTGGCATTCTTATGACTACAGATAATCTTTTGGTACTCTGTTATTCTTTTGCCCTATTTTTTCTTTATTTTTATCTTCAAACACCTAAAAATAAATATTTAATAGGTATTCTAATCAGCCTTATCTTAGGGACTTTGGCTAAATATACTATGCTCATTTTCATACCTCTTTCTCTATTTGTCTGCTTTAAATATCAAAAAAAACAAACTCTTAAACTTACCTTAACATTGCTCTTGGGCGGAACAATAGGACTTTTGCCTATTTTAATTTGGAATATTAAATATAACTTTGTTGGTATAAAACATGTTCTCTACAGAGGAAGCCTTGCTGGAAATAAGGCCAAAGAATTTTTCAGACCCTGGCATTTTCCAGAATTTTTAGCTTCTCAAATAGGAGTTCTAACTCCTTGGTACTTCTTTCTTCTATTTAAGGCTTGGTTTAATAACAACACTCAAATATTCCTAAAACCCCAAGAATATACTTTCTGTAAAACTTTTTTTTGGCCAATTTGGTTAGCATTTACTGCCTTAAGCTTTCATACCAAAGTAGAGGCTAATTGGCCTGCTCTAAGTTATGTTCCTGCCTTAATAATTTTAGCAATTAGCTTTCTTCAACTAAAGTTAAAATGGCAAAAAATTGTTTTTACCTGTGGAGCAATCACTTTTATTTTATTCCATAGTATTGTTTTTATACCTATGCCAGGTAAATTAGATGTCTTACAGCGAATGAGAGGATATGAACAAATAGGTCATTATATAAAACAATTAAAACAAACTCAGTTCAAAAATCCTAACAAAGTATTTATTATAAGTGATTCTTATGGTATCACCTCGGAGCTTTCATTTTACGTGCCTGGACAGCAAAGGGCATTCTGCGTTAATTTTGGACGCAAACAAAATCAATATGACATTTGGCTCTCACCAAAAAATAAAATTGGCTGGGATGCTATTTTTGTTACAAAAGGAATAGAAAAAAATATACCTCCCCTTTTAAAAAAAATGTTTAAACGTGTACTACGTCCAATTATTTTTCATTCAACACATAAAAACAAACCAGGGCAAGTAGTCAGTATCATTATTTGTTATGAATACAATGGTTTTTGGCCTTTACCTAAAAATAAAACCTATTAAATTAACCTTATAACCAAGTTAAAGAAGTTAATATCTAAAGAAAAATAATGTGGAATCTCTATTTCTATACTCCAACATTAGATTTAAAAATATTTTTGATTATAAACCATTACCTAAAAAATCCTTTTTTTGATTGGTTAATGCCTATTATTTCTAATAATTTGGTTTGGGGGAGTATTATTCTTAGCTACCTCTTTTATCTTCTCCTAACGCACCAAAAAAATAAAATATTTTATATTTTAATAGCATGCCTATTAATAGGATTATGTGATTGGAGCGCCAATCTACCTAAAAAAAAACTTGCACGAATTAGACCCTTAAATGCTTTAAAGGGATGCCACTTTTTTGAAGATAATCATTGGCAAACAAGAAGCGCAAATTTTATTCCTACAAAAAAAAGGGGAACCTCTTTTCCATCTGCTCATGCTGCTAACTCGTGGTTGGCCTATCTTCTTTTGAGTTTTAGATTTAAAAAATTAAAAAAAATACTGTGGCCAATACCATTAGCAGTTGGTTATTCTAGAATCTATCTAGGCAAACACTATCCTCTTGATATTTTGGGTGGATATATTTGGGGGACACTTTTCTTTGTCTTATTTTTAGTTTTATATCATTTTGGAGAACAAAAGTATGGACAAACTAATTGGTTTAAACGAATTTTTAAATCTTAAAAAAAAATTCAAACATAAAACCATTGTATTTACTAATGGCTGCTTTGACATCTTACATCCTGGCCATGTAGACTATCTTACCAAAGCCAAACAGCTTGGTGATATTCTAGTAATAGGACTAAACTCTGACTCCTCTATAAGACGTATTAAAGGACCTAAAAGACCTATTAACTCAGAAAAAGACCGAGCACGGGTATTGTCTGCTCTTTCTTGTGTAGACTTTATCATTATTTTTCAGGAAGATACTCCACACAAACTTATTTCTAAGATACAACCAGATATATTAGTAAAAGGAGGAGACTGGCCTGTTGAAAAAATTGTTGGCAGAGATGTAGTATTAAAGAAAGGCGGGAAAGTCTTGAATATAAAATTATTAGAAGGATATTCAACAACTAAAATAATAGAAAAAATTATTCATAATTATATAAAAAATAAATGAAATGAATAAAAAAAATATTATTTTTATCTTAATTCTTCTTTTTTATATTACTACATATAATTATTGTTTCTCAAAAGAAATACCAATATTTATTCTTTCCAGCTATAGGTTTAAAGATCCATTATCTTATCCTGAATATAAAGGTGTGATACAATGTATTCAAAATAATGAAAATAAGATCAAAATATATTCTTATTTTTTAAACTCTAGGATACTGCCTACTAAAGAAATAAAGAAAAAAGTGTATAAAGCAGTCCAGCTGATCAAACAAATAAACCCTAAATTAATTATTACTTTAGATGATTTAGCATTTGAAGTAATACTTCAAAACTTTCTAACTACATTAAATAATAAAAATCCTTTTATAGTCTTTTCAGGAGTCAATAAACCAATAGAAGAATATAATAAAAAATTTAACTTTATTTTACATAAAACACCTATAAAAAATGTGACTGGTGTATGTGAACATATATTTATTAAACAACAGTTAGAACTTATCGAGTTTATTGTAAAAAAACCTTTTTACGTCGCTTTACTTTACTCTACAAATTACATGGGACAAATAGGGAAAAAACAAATCCTAAGAGAGTTAAATAAAACTAAATACAAAAACAAAATTATCATTTTCCCTGTTACTACTTTCCAAGAACTAAAAAAAGCAGTATTCGAAATCAATAACTCCCCTAAAATTAAAGCCTATTTTCCTTTGGCAATTTCTGTTAGGAACCCTCCTCAAAAGAATAATTTGACCCTACCGCAAATAAGCTCTTTTCTTATCCAAAATATTAAAAAAATTGATTTAGGTGTTAATATAGGTTTTGCCAAAGTAGGATTTTTTGGTGGGGTATGTGCAGATCCCTATGCAATGGGCTACCAAGCAGGTCAATTAGCTATTAAAATATTACAACATTACCCCATAAAAAACTTAAAAATAGAAAATGCCAAGGGATATAAAATAATTATTAATCAAACACGAATTAACACCCTTAAATTAAAAATACCCAATATATTTTTTGGTCTTATAGACGAGCTTGTACAATGATTGATTATTCCATTCAATTTATAAACTTAATTACCTCTGCTTATATTTTTCTTTTTGGAGGTTTACTATATTTAAAAATAAATCTTGGATCATTGGAAGATATTAGATTTTGGAAAAAAGTTGCCATAATAGTATATGTTACAGGAATATTAAAAATAATCCATACTGTCTTACATATATTCATATTCTGTAAATTTACTAATATACTGCCTTATATTCATAATATTATAGAATTATTTTGCATTATAAATGCAGTTTCTTTAATTTATCTTATTAAAGTAAATAAAAAACAAGACATACCTTGTGCGTATCTGTTTGCTGTGGTTATCTTAATCAATTCTCTTGAAATAATCTTTTCTTTTGTACTACTTCCAATTTCAGAGCTTATAATTTTACATCTAATCATATATTATTTTATTAAAAAATCATATAAATTCAAAAACAAATTAAATACTTTTTTAATATATTCTATAATTTTACTAATTATTTCTGTTTTAGCATATTTTGGAATATCTAATTTAGAACATCAATATAAACTAAAAAAAATTATTAAGGCTAATTCAAAACTAAAACTTATTTTACAAGGGCTTCAGAATAAAGAAATATATGGTCAACAAATGGCCAAAATTATATCCATAATCCCATCTATCCAAAAAATGGACCTAATCAATACTAAAAAAATTCTTAAAGTAATGTGCTATCTCACTAATGCCGATTATATTTGGATTATAAATAAAAATGGAATTATTGTATCTAGTTCACAGCCTTCTTTTGAAGGATTCGATTCTTCTTCCAGGCCATATTTCAAACTAGCAGTTAACGGCAAAGCAAATATATTTTATGCTCTTGGCTTAAAAAGTAAAAAAGAAGGTATATTTTTTGCTCGTCCTATTATCGATAACAATATTATAAAAGGAGTTTTAGTTTTAAAGTTTGACTTTAAAACTATGTTCAAGTCATTAGTAGAGCAAGAACAAATATTTTTTATGCATAAGTCAGGAGCTATATTATTTGGTCCTAAAAATCTTGATAAAACTTTTCTCTATTCTCATAAACACTTTTTATCTTCTAAATTAATAAATGCCCAGATATTTGGACTTAACCGCTATTTACCCTCAGCAGGATACAAACAAATCAAAAAAGATGTTCTCCAAGACCCTAGTGGTCAACTATGGCAACTTTTATCTATCTCTATGCCTAAAAAAGAGTGGCTTTTATGCAAGTTGTTCAATTTAAATCCCATATTTCACTATAGAAACACTTTGTTTATTATCTTTGTCTTATTGATTTTACTGTATGAATTCTTTTTTTTACGCATTTTTCAAAATAGAGAATTTATATCCAAATTAAAGCAAATTATTAAAGAGAAAGATCAAGTTCAACATAACCTCACAATTATGGCTAAAGCAATAGAAGAAGCTGGAGAAAGTATTGTTATTACAGATAATAAAGGTCATATAAAATATGTAAATACAACTTTCTCTAAATTAACAGGATATGAAAAAAAAGAAGTCTTAGGAAAAAGACCATCTATACTAAAAAGTGGGCAACATAGTAATAAATTTTACAAAAACCTATGGGAAACTATATATTCTGGAAAAATATGGAAAGGTGAATTTGTAAATAAAAAGAAAAATGGCGAAATCTATTATGAAGATGCAATTATAGTTCCTATACAAGATAAAAACAATAATATTTCTAATTTTGTAGGAATAAAAAAAGACATTACTGAAGAGAAAAAATTGCATGAACAGATAATTCACCTTCATAAAGTTAAATCTATTGGTATATTAGCAGGTGGGATTGCCCATGATTTTAATAATATGCTCTTATCTATTCAAGGGTATCTAGATCTATCTTTATCCAAACTAGGCAAAAATAGTCCTGTTTATCCATATTTGTTAAAAATGGTAAGTGTACTCACCAAATCTAAAAACTTAGTCAACGAGCTACTAATTCTAAGCAAAAAACAACATCTGCGTCTTATTAATCTAAATATTAATGAAGTGATTTTGGATTTTATAGATATTCTAAAACACAGCATACCTTCAGAAATCACAATTACTACCAATCTTGAAGAAAAAATTTGGATTATTAAAGGAGATAAACCTAAGTTAGAACAAGTGATTTTAAATCTTATATTAAATGCAAAGGATGCTATTTATAGTAAAGGACAAATTACAATAACTACACAAAATATATCTAATTTTAAAAACAAATCAACAACAAAATATATTTGTCTATCAATCTCTGATACAGGTAAAGGAATTAAACAAAAAGATCTAGCACATATCTTTGAGCCCTTTTTTACCACCAAAAAAGGAGGAACAGGACTTGGATTATCTGTAGTGTATAAAATAATAAAAGAACATAAAGGATACATTGAAGTTGAAACTAATAAACCCAGAGGAACGACTTTTAAAATATACATACCTGCTTTTTTTGAAAAAAAACAACATACTAAAACTAAAAGTGAAAATGTCCAATTTAAAGAGCCCAATCCTAAATCCAAAATATTGATAGTAGAGGATGATAAGGATATTCTAGAAATTATAGAACTATCTTTAATAGAGCAAGGATACAAAGTGCATTCAGCCTTAAACGCTAATCAAGCTAAAGAAATTTTTAAAAAACAAAACAACGACTTTGACCTTATTATCAGCGATATGCTTCTTCCTGACCAAAACGGACTAGACTTGGTACAAGAATTAATTAAGCTAAATTCCAAAGTAAAAATTATTTTAAATAGTGGTTATACCGATTATAAAAAACACTTACCTATTATTAAACAAAAAGGTTTTACTTTTCTTCAGAAACCTTATTCTCTTAAAAAACTATTAGAAGAAATTCAAAATCTCATTCAACCCAAATAAACTATAATCAATCTGATTTTACTTCTTGTTTAAGAAACAAGGGGAAAGTATAACTTTCCCCTTGCTGTAAGTAGTTTATACATGCCTATTTTTTATATCCCAAAGGCAACTTTTTGAACCTTCCTCCATAAATAATAGGATCTCCTTTATAGCCAAGAGCCTTAAAATTAATATAATCAGTTTGACCTATAAGATCCTTTACATCTCTTCCTTGCATATGCATATATTTAAAATCTGTTCCCTTAAAAGCTAATTTTTTAAAATCAACATTTCTATTATCCTGATGGCATCTATCACAAGTGCGCTCACCTTTTAAACTCTCATGACACTGGACACAAGAAAGAGCAAACTCTTTTGGCATTACTTCATGCTCTATTCGCCAATACATTTTTGTGCCCACCCAAATATATTTACCGCTATACTTTAAGCCAGCTTTTTTCATACCTTCAGCAAAACTCTTATGCCAATCAAAAGACTTCCAATATGCTGTTTTATCTTCCTTATTATAAGGGAACAAATGAGGAACAAGCAAATATCTATATTCTGCATCTGCACCTTGAATACCCCGCATTACCTTAAAGGGCGTAATTTTAGAGTTAGGATCATTTATTGATCCTACAGGTTGAATAATATTAGTGAATACAAGCTTTTGCTTTTGCTCAAAAGTCAAATTATCATTATCTGTAAAACCTTTAGCCCGAGGATCTATTTTATCGCCAAAAAACATACGCTTTACATATCCATTAAACCAAGCATACTCTGGTTTAGCAGACTCTTTCCATCTAAAGCTTCCCTTTTTAAAATGATAAACTGGTTTTCCATATTTACCTTTTTCAACTCCTCGTTTTTTATTTCCTGCAGTAGACCAATCCCACCACACTTTAGTAGGTACACATTTAGAATAAACCGGAGAATGACATGTATTACATGCAATAGTCTCACAATGTTTATTTAAATGATGATCCAAAAGGTTATTACCATAATGCGGATTTTTGGAGTGACAATCTTCACAGCTAAATCCACCTTCTGCCACAGGCGCAGACATACTTCGTCCTGAGATCTTATGCTGTCGTGTTCGATGACAGTCTATACATTCAAATCCATATCCCCCCATATGAACATCACAAGTTCTCTTAGGCCAAAACAGTGCGGAATTTAAATCAGCATGCTTTACTGCATCACCTCCACCTCCACTAAAATGACAATATCCACAATTTTTACGCGTAGGTTGCCCTACATTTTGAGCAACATACACTAAATCAACTTTTGGATCTGGCATGCCTGCCTTAGGAGGAGCTTTTTTATAACTACCTGTCCTATCATGACAAATAAGACAATCTATCTTACTCATATCTTTAAAATCAAAAGTAGAATCTTTCCAACCATATCCAGCATGACAACTTGTGCAACGAGCCTCGTTGCTGATAATGGATATTCAGTCATTGTTGAGCACATCTGTGCCCTTACCATGATGAATACATTTCCTGTGATTTACAGTATAAGGAGATGGTCCTCTCCATAACCAATGCGCTGTAGTTAACATCTCTCTACCTGCATCTTCATGACACCTTAAACACTCCTTGGTAACCTGAAATGGAGTAGGATTTTTAGGTAATTTCACAATTTTTTTATGATCTGGGACATTTTTTAAATGACAGGTTTTACAACCAATAGGGCCGCGTTTCATATTTTTATGACAGCCTATACATCTTTGATGATAAGCTGCCTTTAACCCTAATCGTTCTGGATACTTTGAATTAAAAGCCTGTTTATGACAAGACCTACAAGGCAAAATTTTATCAGGAGCATCAGCAGGACTATAATGATGACAAATAGCACAATTACCTTTTACTGTTCTAGCATGGGTGCCGTGCATAAATTTTACAGGACCATACTTATCTTCATAAGTATTTACTAATTTACTATTCAGTATCATATAAGTATGTTTTAAATCCTTTAATCCTATTCCTTTTTTATGAAAACGCTGTTCTCGCAAAATTAAATCTTCTTTAAAAACCTTTTCCACAAAAGGATACTTTTTGGCAGCCCTTTTTAAGGCCTCTACATGATCTTTTGCCACCCAACCTGCTGGTTTTGGATGGTAATCTTTTCTGATCTTAGCTGGTGCTGAACTTGTCGCTCCAAAACAGAGCGAAGTCATCAACATTACTATTATTACCCCCCCAAACAGGGTAAATCCATATTTTCTCATCTTTGACCTCCTAGCTTTGGAGCAGAAATTACAGGAAACAATGTTACAAATAACCTATATAAAAAGAAAATAGCCGCTACAAAACCAACTGTTACCAAAATCTCTCCAACAGAAGGATAATACGCTGTGCGAGCAAAATAAGGTTTAAAGCCTGTAATAAAAACATTTACCCTATTTAAAAGCACGCCTAACACTATCAGCAAATTAGCACTAAATAACAGTCTTCTAGAATTGCGTACCTTAGAGAATAACAACATAAACCAAGGGATTACCACACCAAATAAAACCTCAACTAAAAGGGCATTACTTTGCCCTGTTCCTTTAAACATGTCGAAAAAAACACCCCTGTAGATCAAATCTCCCAATTTTAGAGCCATATATATACCTAACAACAGTATAACTATTTTAGATAAGCGACTTAAGACATCCATTTCAGAAGAAAGCTTAAGAGATGTTGTAGCAATAGTAGTTTCTACTACTACCATGGGATAACCTACTGCAAACGCAGAGGTTAAAAACAATAATGGCAGTATCGGCGTATACCATAAATAAGAAAGCTTTGTTGGTGCAATTAGTAAAAGAGTACCTAAACTAGACTGGTGCATACAGGAAAGCACAACTCCTAAAATAATAAATATCCACATAAATTTATTTAACGAATTATTCAATGCTCTTAAAAGAGAACATTTATCTCCATATCGCTCTGCTACTATAGGAATAAATTCTATCCAAAGCACACTTAAATAAGTCATTACACACATAGCAACTTCAAACAAAGCAGAAGTATGATTCTGAAACACAATAGGCTTCCAAATAGCCCAAGACCGCCCAATATCCACAAAAACTCCCAGGGCAACAAAAGTATATCCCAACGCTGCTGTAAGCAAAGCTGGCCTAGTAACTGGTTCGTAAAACTCTTTTCCTAAAATATGAGCTAAAAATGCAGTGGTAAATCCTCCAGCAGCCAAAGCAACACCAGAAGCCACATCTATTCCTATCCAAATTCCCCAAGGATAACTATTAGTTAGATTAGTAACATAACCTAAACCTCCTGTATACCTAGCTAATAAAGATACTATCCCAGCTAGCATTAAAATAAACGCTACAATTATACCAGGAGTCCAAAAAGGCACATCTAGAGGACGAGGTTTATTCTTCATGACCTTCCTCCTTGCGTTTTTTTGCAGCCATAATTCCACCTAAAACCCCAAATAAAACTATTGGTGACCACAAATAACTAAATAAACCAGACTGAATGGTTTCTGTAAGTTTTGGCAAAGGTCTATTGGGAACTGGAGGAAGGCCAAGATTTTCCATAGGTTCACCAGAAATATAAAGCCAACACGTTCCTCCTGCTTCATACTCACCATAAATATGATCTATATATCGTCCTGGATTTTCTTTAATTCTTTTTTTAGCTAAGGCTAATAATTCGCTCCTCTTACCAAAAGTCAATGCTTCAGTAGGACAAACAGAAGCACATCCTGGTTTTCCTCCTTCTTTAGAAATTCTCTCAAAACAAAATGTACATTTTCTTACCCTAGGAGTTAAAGGATCAAAATATTCATAAGCAGGAATCTCAAAAGGACAAGCTACCATACAGTATCTACAACCAATACATTTTTTTACATCATAATACACTGCACCGTTTTCCTTTTTGCTTAAAGCTCCAGTAATACAAGCAGAAGCACACGCAGGATCTTGACAATGCATGCACTGAACTTTCACATATGTAGGTAAAAGATTGCCTTCTTTATCTTGCAACCTACCAGTAAAATATCTATTAACTACAGTAAACTCTTCCGCATTAGGACGACGTTTCTCATCAAAAACTGTTTTATCTTCAAAACTTTTATCTGGTTTAGGAAGATGATTTACCTCATTACAGGCTTGTTCACATTTTCTACAACCAATACATCTTGTTACATCAACCAAACAGCCAAAAGGGTCTGAAGGAGCCCTCGATTTCCAAGCCGAGGCCTTTTTGGGCAAGGCAACGCTGCTACCAGCTGCTCCCAAACAGGCCAAAAAGCCTCTTCTGCTTAAGCGAGCCATATCCTCCTCCTTAGTTCAAATTAGGAAGGCCAAACTTACGGCCTTAGTTTAGGAGTTATAATCACTCATTATTATAAAAAAAGTCAACCTAGTTTTTTATTTTTTATTTGTTTTTTTAATCACAATAAATAAAAATATTTAATTCAATCTGCTAACTTTGCTAATTTATTAATTATTTAACTTGTGATTAGAAAAGACACTATTCACAAAAACAAAAAAATTTTCAAAATCATTTTAACTAGATTTTGCTCTTGTTTAGACTTTATTTATTCTATTGTTGATATGATGCTATAACTATTTTTAAAAAAATACGCTTTCTAATATATCATATATAATGATTCTATTTGCTAATACTCTTTACTCCAAGCTTTTTATAGAAAGAGTTTAAGGAGTAATTTCATTATTTGAGGTGGATTTGGCATATTGTGGTGATAAAATAGATAGATATTGGGAAATGTAAAGTTTATAATCACTAATTTCTTTCTTAGGAATAGGATAAGCAAAGTCTGATTTTACTTTAAGAGGATTAATAAATCTACCATATCTCTTCATTCTAAAATCCAAATGTGGCCCAGTAGCATAACCTGTTTGTCCTACATATCCAATAACCTGTCCTTGATATACTCTTTTCCCTTTGCGTATCCCTTTTGCAAATCTACACATATGGTTATAAATTGTCTCATAGCCATTTTTATGTCTAATCTTTACATAGTTTCCAGCTGCCTTAGTTCTACCCTTTGCAATTATAATACCATCTGCCACTGTTTTAATAGGTGTTCCTAAAGGTGCAGCATAATCAATTCCTCGGTGAGGACGAATAACATGTAAAATAGGATGATATCTATGTAGACTATACCCAGAAGAAATACGAGTAAAAGACAAAGGTGCTTTTAAAAAAGTTTTACGTAACGATTTGCCTTCAAGATCAAAATAATCATACCTACCATCTTTCCCTTTATATAAAAAAGCATAAAAACTTTTACCCTTGTTAACAAATCTTGCAGCTAAAATATGACCATAACCCACAAACTCTCCATGCCTGAATCTTTTTTCTACTAATACATAAAACCTATCTCCAGTCCTAATATCTCTTAAAAAATCAATATCCCAGCCAAATATATTTGCTAAATTAATAGCCAAAGACGACTTTTCTCCACAGCTTTGAACAGCCTCAAATAAACTCCCTTCAATTTGTCCTGCAACTAAAACTTTTTTTATATTATAATGAATTTTTTTAACATATACTTTATATTCTCCTTGACTACTAATAACTACACCAAGCACATTTTTATCATCTATTTCATATTCTAACGCTCTTAATCTGTCCTGCACAAAAATAAGTTTATATTTATGCCCAACTACTATTTTATTTAATGGATAAATTTTCTCTGCCTTATGCAGAAGAGAATATATCTCAAAAGAAGATAAATATTCTGATAAAATTTCTACAATAGTATCTCCTGGTTGAATTGTTGCTTCTTGAATATTTATTTTAGGTCTGAATATATTCTTGAATGGAAAATATGACCGAACTTTTGAAGAACTAACACTCGCTTTTATCTCTGAATTATCATATCCCAAATACACAATAAATCCTAAAACAAAACAAAGAAAAAATAAGATAATACCAAAACGTTTATTAACCCTAGAAAGTTTTGAATACATATTACCTTTAGAGAAATTTTGAGTATATATTTGCAACCTAATTCTCTCCTTTACAAAAAGACACAAGTATTTAAAAGATAAATAAAAAAAAATAAAATATCAATAACAAAAATTAGGGATTATTATTGAAATTTTTTTTTGCTTAAAAAGTTTATACTCCTCTAAAAATATAAGTCTTGAAAAGCTTATCAAAACAGAATACTTAAACAAATAATTCTAAAAAAGGGGTAATTAATATGCAACCTGCAATACTTTGGAAACCCATTAAAGGACAGGATATACAATGTGAGCTATGCTCTCATTTTTGTTACTTAAAGCCAGAACAAACAGGAAAATGCGGGGTTAGAATAAACCATAAAGGAAGATTATATACTCTTGTTAAAGATAAAATCGCTGCAATCCACTTAGATCCTGTAGAAAAAAAACCTCTCTTCCATTTTCTACCTGGTACCACCACACTTTCTATAGGCACTATGGGATGTAATTTTGATTGTGTGTTTTGCCAAAATCATGCCTTATCTCAGGCGCCCAAATTAAAACAAGCTATTGTAGGGCAAAACATATCTTCTCAAGAATTAATTGAAATGGCTATCAAATATCAGGCAAAAAGTATTTCTTATACTTATTCAGAACCCACTATCTTTTTAGAACTAGTTTTAGAAACAGCTCGTTTAAGCAAAGAAAAAAATCTTAAAAATATTATAGTGAGTAATGGTTTTCAAAGTCAACCCTGTTTACAAGAACTCAAAAATTACATTGATGCGGCAAACATTGATCTAAAATCATTTCAGGAAGAGTTTTATAGAAAGTATTGTGATGCCCATCTAAAACCTATTTTAAAAAACTTGGAAACCATAAAAAAAATGGGATGGTGGTTGGAAATCACTACCTTAATTATTCCAAAATTAAATGATTCAAATAAAGAACTCCAACAAATTGCATCGTTTATTAAAAAACATTTAGGTAAAGATGTTCCTTGGCATATTTCTCGTTATCATCCAAGCTATAAACTTTCAAATCCTCCCACTCCTCTCTCCACCTTAGAAAAGGCATATGAAATAGGTAAAGAAACTGGTTTAGAATATGTCTACATTGGCAATCTTCCAGGACACCATACTGAAAGTACCTTTTGTCCTAATTGTCAGAAAGTAGTAATAAAAAGATATGGGTTCCAAATACAAGAATACAATCTAGAACAAGGAAAATGTAAAAACTGTCAAACTCAAATAGCAGGAGTATTTGCCTAACACATTGTAATTAAAAATATTTGAAAGTTAAGACTATCTAGTCATTACCAAACTTGATATATTTTAAAATTCGATACCTTTGTTGGCAGTTATGCCTTTTGAATAAGGGTGTTTAATCTCTTTTATTTCAGAAATTAAATCTGCTTCCTGCTCTATAAACTTAGGTAGGCCTCTACCTGTCAACACTAAATGTACTCCACAATCTTTAGCTAAGAATAAAGTATTCTTAATTTCTTCTTCTAAAAGCAATTTTAATCCCAAAGCATATAAAATTTCATCTGCCACAACTAAAAAAAAATTACTTTTTATTTTTGTCCAAATCCAATCTAAAGTTAAAAGAGCTTTTTTGCGATGTAAGTCAAAATTTGAATTATTTCTAAAAAAACCTATCCCTCCTGCCAAAAAGTTTTTATCTAAAAGTTTTCTTAAAACCACTTGTTCCCCTGCTTGCGCATCTCGCTTTAAAAATTGAGAAAAAGCTACTTTATATCCATGGCCATAAGCTCTTATAGCTTGCCCAACTGCTGCACTTGTCTTTCCCTTTCCATTTCCTGTATACACTAAAATCATTTTTTAATTTCTCCATTTTTATATTAACTTTTCTTTAATCTTTCTAAAATTTTAGCCACACTCTCTTTTGCCTCAGCAATTATCTCTTTTTCTCCTGGAACAACTTTATTTTCCATAAGAACTTTACCATTGCAAATTACTGTATCTACACATCTACCTTGAGCTGAATAAACTAAATTGGAATAAAGATTGTGGTTAGGAACCATTAAAAAATTTTCCAAATCTACTAACATTAAATCAGCCAAAAAACCTTCTTTTATTCTGCCTGCTCTAAAATTAAATATATCAGCTCCATTAGAAGTAGCAATATCAAAAATTTCTTTAGCTTTAAAAATGGTAGGATCCATTGAATTTACCTTAGCTAAAAGAGAAGTAAACTTCATTTCTTCAAACATATCTAAGTTATTATTAGAAGCACAACCATCTGTGCCCAAACCTGCTAAAATTCCATTTTTATACATTTTATAAAAAGAACAAATCCCTGAAGCAAGTTTCATATTAGAAAGAGGCACATGAGCAATACAAACATTCTTTCTTTTTAAAATTTCAATTTCCTCTGAACCTACCCAAACTCCATGCGCGGCTAACACTTTAGCATCAAAAAAACCAATTGAATCTAAGTAGTTAACAGGCGTAAGACCATGCTCGTTAACACAATCTTCCACTTCTTTCTTTGTCTCTGCTAAATGTATATGAATCAAAATATCATGTTCTATAGCAAAATCTTTTAACCAAATAAGAGATTCTTTTGAAACAGTATAAATAGCATGAGGCCCTAAGATAAATTGAACTAAATCAGAATCTTTATTGTCAGTAAAAAACTTCTCTGTTCTTTTTTTAAACTCACTAGCTTTTTTATTATCTCCAAAATCTACAAAGACAGTAGAAATAGCTGCTCTTAACCCCATTTCCTCCACTGCTTGTTTAGCTGCCAAAGGATGCCAATACATATCACAAAAAAAGGTAGTGCCTGTTTTTATCATTTCTAAACAAGCTAGTTTAGTGCCAACATAAACATCCTCATAAGTGAGCTTTCGTTCAAATGGCCAAATATAATCATTTAGCCAAGAATGTAATTCTAGGTCATCTGCATAACCCCGAAGCAAAGTCATAGCAGCATGAGTATGGACATTAAAAAAAGTAGGCAAAGCTACTTTCTTTTGTCCATCTATAACCTTCTTGACTTTACACTCTATTTGAGAGTCAATTTTTTGAATAATTTCACCTTGAATTAAAATATCAACTTTTTTTTCCTCTAGAAAAACATCTTTAATTAGAATACTCATTTTGATAACCTCTCCTTTAAATAAACAGTAAAGACAATGCTTAGTGTTTTAAGGACACAAAGACAATTATATACTCCCATCCCCTCAAAAAGGTCAACTACCGAACCTTTGATTAAATAAAATTTATTAATCTACAATTTTTGTAGACTAGACTACAATAAATGTAGAGTAATATCTGCTCTGTCGTCTAGCTATCCAGATTATTATTAGGCTCATATAGGCTTAGCAGACTAAATTTTACTCTTTTTAAGTTAGACGGGTTTTGGCTTACACAAATAAAGCCAATTAAATTCTTACCATAGGCACACTAATTGCATTATTTAATTTTTAGAAAAATTTTAAATTTTAAGGAGGTTTTTATGGAGAAAAAAAGACAACATTCTAGACAGGCTGGTTTTACCTTGATTGAAATTATTGCTGTATTGGTCATTTTAGGTATTTTGGCAGCAGTAGCAGTTCCAAGATTTGTTAATCTTCAAAAAGAAGCTCGTATCAAGGCTGCTCAAGGTTTAGTGGCTTCAGCCCAATCTGCATTAAGTATGAAATATTCTGAAGCACTACTTCAAAATAATGGAGACGTGAATGCTACATGGAATACTTTAACAACAGCTCCTAATCCTCAAAGTATCTGTGACAATAATGTACAACGTGATGGTTATAATGGCTATACATTAACTTGTTCAGCAAATAATAATGTTATAAATATTGTGGTAACAACTCCTGATAATGAAGATGTAAATGGAACATTTACAAATCCAGGACAATAACAACACTATTATGGCCAACGGGTTTACTTTACTAGAGATATTAGCATCTCTTATAATAATAGGTATTTTAATAGCAGTTTCTGTATCCAGAGTGATATTAAGTCCAGAGGATAATATCACTCTGGATATTATAAAAAATCACGTCAGATATGCAGAGTTAAAAAGTCTAAATAGTGATTTTTTATGTGGAGTTAGGTTTCAGCCAGGCGAGTATTTTTTATTTTGTGATTTAAACAACAACAAACAAATAGATAGCACGGATATTTTGCTCCTACCTGGGCAAGAACATGAAAAAGTTGGCGTCAAATTCTTAACTACATACCATACTATTATATTTGACAACTGGGGAAGGCCCTTTGCAGATTTAGACCTAAATTCACCCATAGGGGGTAAAATTTCATTAAGTAAAAAGTATTATTTTTACCTTACCCCTGAAACAGGATTTATACCGTAGATGAACTTAAAAAAAAATTTATATAAAATTAAAGGATTCTCTTTAATAGAACTAATCCTTACGCTTGTTATAGCGGGGATCCTAGGCGCTATTTTATTTACTCTTACCAGTTCTCATCCTCTAAATAGCGTGCAACCACTTATTCTACTAAAAAAAGAAGCTACTCTGATAAACGCTATGGAGACAGTCAACGCTAAATATAGAAATAAACTTAAAACAGGATACTTAGACCTTGATAGCTTTAAAAATGAAATCAATATAATTGTAAAACAAATAGATCCAAAAATAAATACTTCTTCATATTACATACTCTTTGACAATAACCATCAAGAAATAAAAGACCTTATTAGTAAAAGAATCCTTAAAGTAGAATTAAAAAAAGATGATTTAATCATCGTAAATATTTTTACCAAATGAAAAATAAAAAAGGATTTACTCTATTAGAAATAGTGTTAGTACTTATAATCATAGGAATTGTTGCACTATTTTCTTCTTTTGGACTTATAGAAGTTGTAAATAAATATGTCAATACAAAACAAAATACTGAATATTCTTTAAAGTTAAATATAGCTGTATCGAGGATATTTCTGGAATTAAAGAATTTGGACTCTATAATATCTTATACTACAAATAGCATCATTTATACACGAGACACAAGACGATATACCTATGCGCTTGGATTAGTAGGAACTGAGTTAAAACTAAATAATACAAATGAATATCCTTCTGAAGCCAAAGGATATATTCTTTTAGATAGAGTAAAAAGTTTTTCCCTTAAACCTGAAAAATCTGATGGATCTAGCTGGCAAACTACTGATTCTATTTCGGATTTAGCCCAAATTAAAGTTAATATTAAGCTAGACACATCGCCAGAAATAGAAATAACTTTTAGTATAAATCCCTGGTTTAATGACACCTATAATGGACCAAGATGATGAAAAATACTAAAGAACAAGGTTCTATTTTATTATTCATAACAGCTGTAATGGCCATAGCCATATTAATGGCCGCAGGCATGTATGTCCTTTCTACAACTTCTTTATTGGGACAGCCAAGTTCTTTTTTAGGAGAAAAAGCAGGGTACCTGGCGGAATCTGGATACAGGTTTTTAGCAAGTGAATTTCTAAACGCAACAACACTTGAAGAAAAACTCAATAGGCTAGAAAATCTAAATGAAACCTCTTTTTACCTAAAAAAAGACGGCTCCTTTACTTTATATATATATCCTTACTTTTATCGTATCCAAAGAATACAAGGAAGAAGATTATTTTTAACGGTCCCAGGGACATTGCCCCAAAATTTAAATCTTCCTAGCAGAGGAACGATAAAAATAAAAAACTCCTTTTACACCTATAGAAATCCACGTAAGCTTAACGAACACACCATTAGAATAAGAACTAATCGCAAGGTAGAAGAAAATATAGGTGATATAGTTTGTATGGTTTTTTATCCAAGCTTTCCGCAAACCATAAGAGATGGAAGCACCTTAACTATAGCAGGTGACTCCAGAGAGCTTTCTTGTTTTCCAGATAGAAATGGACTGATTGAAATAAATGGAAAAAATTATTTTTATCATTTTAAAAAACAAGGCTCTGTATTACTTACAAACATTCGTAGCGAAGATAAAAAACCATTTATTATCCATATTACACCATTTACTCCAATTATTTTAAAGCCAACCCTAAAAATTGAATCAAAAGGAACTATAGGATCTCCTCTTAAAATAAGTAAAAAAATCTCATACTTTATTCCTATTACTAACTTAAACCTATCTGAAGAAGGTAGTACTCAAACAATCCCTTTAAGTGATGAACCAGGAGGACAAGATACATTTCAAGATTTATCTAACTGGAACACTATTGGAGGCTCACAATATGTAGATGTTACTACCTCTATAGGCACTAGCCACGGACAAACAGACAAGGTAGTAAGCTTTATAGACCCCAATCCATGGCCATGGAGAAAAAATAGATATTTTCTTCTTTTTAAGCCTAATTCAGAAATAGAAAATTATTGGAAAGAGCATGAAAAATTATTAACCTATACTGCTCAGGTAAAAATAGGGTGGGGGCATCATTTAAATTACGCCGCTACCGGAATATGTTTTCGATGGCATAAAGCTGCTTATGATTATGAAGGATACGGAGCATCTTTTATAATATACAACCGTAGATCAAATTTTTCTGACGGAATCCCAATGGGATTAAAACCACCTAATCAGGCGAAAAAATTGCTTATTGTCTTATGGAAACGGGAAAACGGCAACTTTCAATGGATTGCTTACAAAGACATACATGCAGATGCTAAAATGATTGGCTCAAGTTGGGTCTCTAGCGGAATCTTAGAAGATCTATCTTCTTTATTTGTTAGAGTAGAAGAAAAAAGAATAAATGGCCAAAAAGTAAATGATATTAAAATATTTTATGGAGACGCATCCCTTGATCCTTCAGAGCCCCATATTGGAGATAAACTTTATAATAATACCAATAGACTAGCTTATAATCCCACTTTTTCTAAAATCAGCAAAGGAAAAATCTTATGGCCCTTATGGGATTTAAGTAAATGGGAGCAAGATAAAGACTTTTTTACCTTAGTAGATAATGTACCTGTTTCTATCAACCCTCAACCTACACCTAGCCAGAGCTACTGGGTGATAAATCCTTACTCTGGCGCATCTTTACTTTCAGATGGGATTACCATAAGAGTTAGCGACTTTATTTCCCCAGAGGGAGACTCGTTTTATCCTCAAAACGAATTTGAGAGGCCAGAAATCGCTTTACATTGCTTTGGGTATTTACCAGGATATTGGTTTCAGGAATTTGTAAGTTTTTTTGACTTCGCTATTGCCTTAGGAGCAGATTCTGAAACAAATATACAAAATATTGCTTTTGGAACAGTTTACTAAGATCTTATTTTGAAATTTGACAAATTTTCATGATTTATATTCTTATCAATTTTAATAAAAAATATCCTCTATTTTTGAGGAGTTAGAAGCAATAAATACTTTACAATCAAGGTAAATTGGCTTAAAAAGTAGATAGTTTTTATTAGTAATTATTAATATCATTATGAAAAAAGATGAAATAGCTGCAACCCAAAAACTACTTGAACAAATTAGAATTCCCTCTAAAGAAAATTCTATCAATTCTTTAGAAAAATTTAAGTTTAATATAAAAAAAAATAAGACCATAATAGGCTTAGATTTAAGAGAACATTACTTAGTTTTTGCCGCCTCAGAAGCTTATGAAAACATATCTCGCTTGAAAATTATAGAAAAAATAGCCTATCCTAAAAATATTACCAAAACACACCCTGATTTTATAAAATGGTTTAAAGTAGTTATAAAAAAAATAAAATCTACCTATCCAAATGCTTTTTATTGGTTTCTTATTCCATCTAAATATGTTAAAACATTTTATTTACATATTCCTAAAGTCCCCAACAATATGCTAGAACAAACCATTCTCTCTGCAATAAAAAAAGAAGCAAAAGTAAATATAAATGTTTGGCTTTATGATTATAAAATAATTGACCATGATCTAGAAAATAAAAAATTAGGGGTATGGGCATATTTAGCAGATAAAAAAAAAGTTAAAGAGGTAAAACAATTAGCAAAAGAGGTAAACTTAAAAAATATTGGAATAACAACATATCAGTTTGCATTAGCAAATATTTTTAATCATGCCCATAAAAACATTGCTTACATTTTTATAGGAACTGACTGGTCAAGAATAAATATTTACAATAAAGGTTTAGTGCTTTTTAATAGAGAAATAAAAACAGGCTTATTAAGCTTGGCAGAAGAACTACTCACCTATATCAAAACCCAACCACCCCTAATCAAATTAATTGAAAAAACTAGTTCTGAAGATATATTGTGCACTTTAAAAAAACTTTTAACAGAAGAGCTTAATAAGAAGCATCCACTTTATCAGTTAGATAAAGACATCATTAAAAATGCTATTGCTCCTGCCTTGCGTAGATTAGTTTTACAAATCCGAAGGACAATACAATATTATACTTCTACAATAAAAAAAGAAGAGGTAAAGCAAATATATATAGCTGGTATCTCAAATTTGCCAAATTTTATTTTGGAAGAAATATATTCTAATCTCGATATTCAGGCTAGCTTTCTTACTCCTATCAAAAACAAGTTAATCTCAGTAGAAGGAATTTTTAATTTATCACCAAAAGAAGAGATGAATTTTTCTCCTGTTATCGGCGCAACCTTAGCTAATTCTAATGGAGTAAATAGTATAAATTTTTTAATTAACAAAAAACAAAAAGAAAAAATAAAAATACAAAAAAAAATATCCTCTATCATTTCCCTATCATTTATATTAATTTCTCTTATTATGTTTGGATATTATATTGTACTTCAAAATAAAATTAAAACAGAAGTTCAAAATATTTCTATTTTAAAAAAACAAATTACAACTTTCTCCCCAAAAATTAATCAAGAAATCATATTAAAGCTTGCAAATAAAATAAAAAAAGATAACGAAAATGCCAAAAAATCTATTACTTTATTAAAGCCAGTAGCGCTTTTAAAAGAAGTAGCGCTTTTAACTCCTAAAAATATTAAATTAACTTCTTTAACAATAAATACAAAAGATTCTTGGATTAGTATTAAAGGTATTACTGGAAATACAACCAATTCTTCTCTTAATATAGCAAATTATATTTTAACGTTAAAAAAATCAAAATTTTTCTCTGAAGTATCTTTACAAAACCAAGAATTAGAGGCAACAAATAAATATACTCGAAAAATTTTTGAAATAAGTCTAAAAATTAGATAATGATGAAAAATTCAATACTTGAAAACACCTCTTTTGAAATTAAAAAACATTTGGTAAGCATCTTTATTTTTATAGGATTGTTATCTATCTTGTGGATATTTTTTATTATGCCAAGTCAAAAAAAAATATCTCAACTAAAATCTACAAATAGAAAATTATCAGCCACAATAAAATTACAACAAAAACTTCTCCCTATATACACGAAATTAAGATTAAAAAGCCAAAGCGTTCCTCCAATAAAAATAATACCCCATTCTACAACTCTGCCGCACTTTAAGATCATTGTTGAGCAAAGCCTAACTCAATATCATCTAAACTTAATTTCTTTTTTGCCTGAGTTTAAAAACATCAACTCACCTAACCACTTATCCATTAAGATTTTACTTCAGGGCAAGTTTAAAACATTTTTAGACTGGTTATTATTTCTTCTCAAAAAAGGATATGTTAGTAAAATTAACCAAATATCATTAAATAACAACTATGAAACTTTACAAATATCATTAAAATTAGATATAAATTTAAGATAAGTAAGTTATGAGCAAAAGAGAAAAAATTATTTTAATTTTAGCATTTATAACCATAATTTATGGAATATATGTTTTTTTATATGAAAACACAACTCCTAGAGTATCTATTCAAAATAAAATAGACATTGAAAATCTGAAAAGACAAATAAAGCTTAATATGAGTGTTAACTTAACTCCTCTAGAGAAAGATATATTATTTCTTGTTATATCTAAAGTTAAAGACCCATTTCTTTATACATCTTTAAATAAAAACATGAAGGTTTTTACTAAACAACAAATAAAATTTGAATATAGTGGATATGTATTTATAGGAGACAAAAAGTATGCTGTTATAAATGGTAAAGAATATACAGAGGGAGAACGTTTAGATATTGGTAATTTTAAAGTTTTAAAAATATCAAAAACAAAGGTAATATTAAAAGGATCTGGTAAAAATAATATAATAACTATTCCTTTTATTGATGAAATAACAGTAAGATAAAATGGATATGAATATGATGAGAAAAAACATCTACAAATACTTTATTTTTATTGTTGGCTTAATAACCATTTTCAGCCTCAGTGCCTGTAGTTCAAAAACAGTAGAAAAAGATCCCTTTTTCGAAAAGTGGAAACAGCTAGCCAAGCAAAGTCTTGGTAACTCTCCAAGCCCTAGTTTAAAGGAAGTGGATATAGATGAAGGCTTAACAAAGCCTAGACAGAAAAAAATACCAACTACAAAAAATAAACTGCCAACTATGCCAGTATCTTTAAAAATGAAGGCAACTGACATAAAGGTCATCATCCACGCTCTGGCCAAAGCAGCAAACCAAAATATAATAACAAATTCCAATATTAGCGGAAAAGTAGATGTGAATATTAATAGAGTTCCGTGGGCAAAAGCTTTTAAAGCGTTGTTAAAGTCTAATGGATTAACGTATGTATGGGAAGGCAGTATCATTAGGGTAATGTCTAAAGAAGACTTCGCCAATGAGTTAGCAATAGAAGAAATAAAAACTAAACAAGAGGAGCAATTAGAAGCAAAAAGACAACTAGCTCCTTTGCTTACTAAAGTAATTAAAATAAATTTTGCAGATGCAAACAGTTTACAAAAGATACTATCTCAACTTCTAACCAAAGATAAAAAAGGACAACCTAGAGGAAACATAGTTGTAGACCAGCATACCAACTCTCTCATTATTCAAGCAGGAGCAACAGATTTGGAGAAAATTGTTAAATTAATCAATACATTAGACAAACCTACAGATCAAATTCACTTAAAGGCCTATATTGTAGAAGCTACAAGAAATGTAGCTAGGGATTTGGGCATTCAATGGGGTGGTAAATGGAATACAAGCCTTAACAATAAAGACCAACTCCAGCTCACCGGTCCTATAGGAAACTCTGGAAATTCTTTTGGAACAGGGAGAAGTGGTGCTGGTTTTGGTTTTAACTTTCCTACAAAAGGAGTAACCGGTTCTTCTATGGAAACACTGGGTGCAGGCCTAAATATTTTAGTAGGAAATCCTTCTGCCAACCTACTTGAAATCCAACTATCAGCTTTGGAAGAAGAAGGACAAATACATATTTTATCTAGTCCATCTCTTACCACAATGGATAATCATATGGCTTTTACAGAAAACGGGGAAAAAATACCTTATGTAACCTACTCAGACGGAGAAAAAGAGGTTAAATTTGAAGACGCTGTTTTAAGATTAGAAATGACTCCTCATGTAATAAATGATGAATATTTAAAAATGGAAATAAAAGTAAAGAAAGATGAGGTTGATTTTTCTAAAACCGTAGATGGGAACCCTACTATTTCTAAGAAAGAAACTCAAACGTCTCTAGTAGTAAGAAATGGAGAAACAATAGTAATTTCTGGGCTCAGCAAACAGACAGTGCAAGAAGCTATTTCAGGTATTCCAGGGCTTAAAGATATTCCTGGACTAGGGTATTTGTTTAAAGGTAATAATAAAAGCAAAAAATTTGAAGAAATTCTTATATTTATCACACCTACTATTCTCCAAAAAAAAGAAAAAGTAGCAAAAGATATATTTGAAGACCGTCTAACTCCAGAAGATATTTTAGAGCATCTAAAATCAACGAATAACCCTGAAGCAAAAAAGTGGCTTAAAAAAAGTACACAACTTTTAAAAGAAAAAAACTGGGATGAAGCCTTAAGAACCGCCAGTATTGCCAGTAGTCTAGACCCAGGATTAGCAAAAGCCTATTTATATCAGGCTATTTGTTATTTTCACAAAAACAAAATGGCTAAAGCCATTAAACTATGCAATAAAGCAATCCTGTTAGAACCTAAAATGGCTACTTCCTATAATATAAAAGGAAAAATATTAGAAAAATTAGGATATAAGAGAAAAGCTTTAAAATTTTTTGAAAAAGGATGTGCCTTACACAATAAAGAAGCATGCATAAATCATAAAAGACTATTTTACAATTTAGAACAATAATATGTATTATTCAGTTTTTAACCTAAAAAAAGAACCTTTTACTAACACTCCTGATCCAAATTTTTTATATGAATCAAAAACCCATAAGTACTGCCTACAACAATTAGAACTATCTATACGTTTAAAAAGAGGACTAAGTGTAGTTTTAGGTCATGTCGGAACAGGAAAAACGACACTTTGTCGACGTCTTTTAAATTTATTTTACGAAGAAAAAGACTATATATTTTATCTTATTTTAGATCCAGATTTTGATAATGAAAGAGATTTTTTAAAAAATATATATACATTATTTTACTCTAAGACTCCTCCCAATTCATTTTCAAATAAAGAATTAAAGGAACATATTAAAAATTCTATATTAGAATTTGCACACAAACAACAAGTTCCTATTCTCTTAATAGATGAAGGGCAAAAACTAAGACCTTGTATTTTAGAGTGCATACGCGAATTTCTAAATTTTGAAACAAATGAAAACAAACTTTTACAAGTCATTATATTTGCGCAAGAAGAGTTTTTTTTGACAATAAAAAGAATGCCTAATTTTTTTGATAGAATTCATATTATTTTAAAATTGCGTCCATTATATCTTTGGGAAGTAAAAAATTTTCTTATTTTTAGATTAAGAGCAGCTGGAGCAGATATTTTTACCTCTAAAGAACTATTTTCTTGGCCTGCTATTTTTACTCTTTATAAAGCATCTAAAGGTTTCCCTAGGAAACTTGTACATATAGCTCATAAAAGTTTATTACAAGCCGCTATATCCTCTGAACCTAAGGTAAAAAGAAAACAAGTAAAAACTGTATTAAAAAGAGAAAAAATTGCTACCCCGAATCGAAAAAATAAGTTTTTTGTATATTTAATTATAGCTCTCTTTATAACTCTGGCTTGCATTCTAATTATGTGGAAATCGTCTAGTATTAACTACTTTAAAATAGGCAAAAATATTTTTCATAAATACATTATTCCTACCCAAAAAGCCAGCCCTTCTATTCCAATTACTAACTTTAAAGGATTGGAAAATGAAAACTAAAAAAAAATTGGGAGAATTGTTACTCGCCGAGTCTTTAATCTCTCCTAAACAATTAAAACTTGCCCTTGAAAATAAACCACCCTCCCAAAAATTAGGACAATATCTTATTAATGAAGGTTTTTTAAAAGAAACAGATTTAGCAAATGTATTAAGTAAACAATTAAATTTACCAATCTTCACTCCTGACAAATATCCTTTGGATCCTAATTTATCTAAAACTCTACCCTTTGAAATTGCCTCAGAACATAGAGTCGTTCCTCTTGAGGATAAAGGAAGAATTTTAGTTCTGGGGATGGAAGACCCTCTTGATATAGAAGCAGTTGATTCTGTGGAATTATACACTAATAAAGAAATTGACCCTGTTGTTTGTACTCCATCTCAAATTGAACAACTCCTAAGCACCTTATATGGTGGAAAACAAAACCTAAGTGAGGTGATTGAGGAAATAGATAATTTAGAAATAAGCTCTCCAGATGATCTAGATACCTCAGATGATTTAGAAATATCTAATCTTACAGGTTTAGCTAAAGAAGCTCCTGTTATAAGATTAGTAAATTCTATTTTAACTCAAGCAGTAAGAGAACACGCAAGTGATATACATTTAAGTCCTGAAAAAGAACGAATACAATTACGTTTCCGTATAGATGGTACATTATATGAACGTCCAGCTCCACCTAAAAAAATGTTTCTAGCCATAGCCTCTAGAATAAAAATCCTTGCTAACATGGACATAGCAAACACCCGCATTCCCCAAGATGGACGTTTTACTATAAAAATAGAAAATAAAGAAATAAATGTAAGAGTTTCATCTCTACCAACTATTTATGGAGAAAATCTTGTCCTCCGTCTTCTAGATATGGGCAGAAAAATATATTCCCTTGAAGAAATGGGAATGGATATAGAGGACAGACTTAAGATAGAAAAAATTATTCAAAATCCTTATGGAATGATTCTAGCAACAGGACCAACAGGAAGTGGAAAATCTACTACCTTATATGCTATTTTAAATATGATAAACCAACCAGAAATTAATATAATCACTCTAGAAGATCCAGTAGAATACAGGATGAATAATATTAGACAAGTCCAGCTAAATAAAAAAGCAGGGATGACTTTTGCCACTGGATTACGCTCTATTTTACGCCAAGATCCTGATGTAATTATGGTTGGAGAAATTAGAGACCTAGAAACTGCCCGAATTGCAATTCAAGCAGCTCTAACCGGGCACAAGTTACTAAGTACTCTTCACACTAATGATGCTGCTAGTTCTATCACCAGATTTATAGATATGGGAATAGAGCCTTTTATGGTTGCTTCTTCTTTAATGCTCTCAATTGCCCAAAGATTGGTGAGAAAAGTATGTCCTTACTGTCAAGAAAAATACACTCCTGATAAAAAAATAATCCATTACCTTGGATTAAATAAAGTAGACATAGAATACAAAAGGGGGAAAGGGTGTCCCCAATGTCACTACACGGGATTTTCAGGTAGAGTTGGAGTCTATGAAATTCTTATAAATGATGATGAAGTACAAGAACTCATTCTAAAAAATACTCCATCTAAAACTTTAAGACAAATTTTAATCAACAATAAAAAATTAAGAACCTTAAAAGAAGATGTATTAGAAAAAATAAAGAAAGGAATTACTATCCCAGAAGAAGCAATTAAAGTTGTATTGAGCTAAGAAATAGGTATAATAAGCATATGGAATATAAATATACGGCAATTACAGAAGACGGGGAATTAATAGAAGGAGTAATCCAAGCAAACTCTAAAGAAAATGCTGAAAGCATTTTGCTTGAAAAAGACTTATACCCTCAAAAAATAGAAGAAAATTTTGATTCTATATCCAAAAATTCTATCTGGAAAAGCTTAAAAAGCAAATTATTTCCCTTAAAAACCCCAGAACTAATCATATTTACAAAACAATTTAGAACCATGTTTAAGGCTGGGTTGTCTATAGTAGAAATCTTATCCATTTTAGAAAATCAAGTAGAAAATATAAAACTCCAAGAAATTATTATAGAAATGAAAAAAGATATCCAAGAAGGAAAAACCCTATACCAAGCTTTCTCTAAACATCCTAAGACCTTCTCCCGTTTATACTGTGCAATGATACGAGCAGGTGAAACTAGCGGTTCTTTAGTAGAAGTAATGAATAGATTATGCTATCTTTTAGACCATGAATATAAAGTAAAACAAGATATTAAATCAGCATTACAATACCCTATGATTGTGTTAATAGCCTTAACTGGAGCATTTTTCTTTTTACTTACCTTTGTAATTCCAAAATTTGTTCTTATCTTTAAAAACGCAGGTATTCAACTTCCTCTTCCTACAGTTATGGCACTGAATCTATATCATTTTTTAATTACTTATTGGTATTTATGCCTACTTTTTCTTATTGGTACGATAGTAAGTTTAGCATTATATTTTAAAACAAAACAGGGCAAAATAGTGCGGGATACCATTCTCTTAAAAACTCCAATCATTGGCCCTGTATTTCAAAAAGCAGCTATGTCTAGATTTTCTAGTATTTTTGCAATTCTCCAAGCAAGTGGTATAGGTGTATTAAAATCTATTGATATATTATCAGATACTATAGGAAATGCCGCTATTTCTCAACAGTTTGAGAATATAAGAGAAAAATTAAAAGAAGGAAGAGGCATTTCTGGACCTTTAAAATCTGCTAAATTTTTTACCCCAATGGTGATTTCTATGATTGCTGTTGGAGAGGAAACAGGGAATCTTGATGAAATGCTAAGTGAAATATCGAAACACTATGATGAAGAAGTAGAATATGCTGTTCAAAAGATGTCAACTAATATTGGACCTATTTTAATAGTAGGTTTAGCTGCAGTTGTGGGATTTTTTGCCTTAGCTATATTTATGCCAATGTGGGATCTCACTAAAATGGCTGCTAGATAATTATGAAGAAATTCCTTAGAAAAAAAATCTTTATATCACCTGAAATTTTAATTTCTTTTATTGTTGGCGGAATAGGATTTTTATTTTTTATCATCAGCATCTATATTCAAAAATATCATGTATCCTTTAAGCTTGCAGCTGCTTTTGTTGTGTTTTTAGTAATGTTTTTTTTGACCTTATCTCTTATAAAACTATTATTAAAACCAATAGATGAATTTGTGGAAAAAGTTTCTCCCTTTATCTCTAAAGAAAAAAAAGAGGTAGAACGTATCAAGCAAGATTTAAAATATGAGCCAATTTTTAATCATGCCTATGGCGTAGTGACAAAGGCTATTTCTTTAGTAGAAACTAAAAAATTCTTTCCAGATATTATCTGTCAGAGCAAAGTAATGCGCCAAGTTCTTCAACAAGTATTAACTGTGGCTCCTACAGATTCCACAGTTCTCATCTTAGGAGAAAGTGGTACAGGCAAAGAGTTAATTGCTGAACATTTGCATAAACTAAGTGCTCGACATAATGGGCCATTGATTAAAATAAACTGTGCTGCTCTGCCAAAAGATTTAATAGAGAGTGAACTGTTTGGATATGAAAAAGGTGCTTTTACAGGAGCAATAAAAAGTAAACCAGGTAAATTTGAGCTTGCTCATAAAGGAACACTTTTTTTAGATGAAATAGGAGACTTACCTTTAGAGCTTCAAGGCAAGTTATTACGAGTACTAGAAGACAAAAGAGTAGAAAGACTTGGAGGTAAACATCCTAAAAAAATAGATATTCGTATTATTGCAGCCACGAACAAATCTTTAGAACAAATGATTAAAAAAGGAACTTTTAGAGAAGATTTATTTTTCAGGTTAAATGTTTTTCCTATACATCTTCCACCATTAAGAAAACGTAAAGAAGACATTCCTATTTTAGCTGAATTCTTTTTAAAAAAACATTTTCCTGAAAAAAAACTACTTCCTGAAACCCTTGCCCATCTATTAAATTATTCATGGCCAGGAAATATAAGAGAACTATTCAATGTCCTAGAAAGAGCTGCCCTTTCTTCTTCCAATAATATAATCTCTCCTGAGAGCCTACCATTTATAAATAAAGAAACTATTTCTACTCCTATAAACCTAACTACACCTTTAAATCTTGACCAAAAACTACAGGAAATAGAAAAACATCTTATTTTAAATGCACTATATCAAACTAAAGGGATTCAAAGAAAAGCAGCTAAAATCTTGGGAATAAAAGAACGAAGTCTCTGGCATAGAATAAAAAAATATAATCTAGACCCTAATCAGTTTAAATAACAAACAATATCAATCTACTTATATAAAAGCTTACTGGCAATATTTTCTTATCATAAGAGAAGATGACTTTTTTCTTGGCAAGGCAAAAACTTTGTGCTATTTTGAACAAGCTCTTTAAAAAGAAAGTAAAAAAATTGAGGAGGTTTCTCATGGCTGTTTATGTTTATGGACACAAAAACCCTGATACAGACTCTGTCTGTGCTGCCATTGCTGTAGCTGATCTTAAATCCAAACTTGGTGTAGAAGCCAAACCAGCTATGCAAGGCGAATTAAATCCAGAAAGTAAATTTGTTTTAGAAAAATTTGGCGTTGATGCCCCAGAATTTATTGATTCTGCCAAAGGTAAACAACTCATTTTAGTAGACCATTCTGATTTAGCCCAGAGTTTAGATGACCTAAAAGAAGGTGAAATTTTAGGCATTATAGACCATCACAAATTAGGTGATGTAACTACTCCCAATCCTTTAGAATGTTGGATTTGGCCTGTAGGATGTACCTGTACTGTAATCAAATCTATGTATGACTTTTTTGGAGTTGAAATTCCTAAAAATATTGCAGGGATTATGCTCTGTGCTATCTTAAGTGATACTGTTATCTTCAAATCCGCTACTTGCACAGATAAAGATAAAGAAGCTGCAGAAGCCTTAGCTAAAATTGCAGGTGTTGACGATTTACAAGCCCTTGGCATGGAAATGTTTAAAGTAAAATCTGCAGTAGAAGGCACACCTATTAGAGATTTACTATTCCGCGACTACAAAGATTTTGATATGAGTGGGAACAAGGTTGGTATTGGACAACTAGAAGTAGTTGATCTATCCATCTTGGATCCTGTCAAAGATGACCTTTATGAAGAGATGAAAAAAGTCAAAGAAGAAAAGGGTGCTCATTCTATTTTCCTCATGCTCACAGATATTATGAAAGAAGGAACTGAGTTATTGGTAGTTTCTGATGACGCATCTGTAGTAGAAAAAGCTTTTGGCAAAGCTGTTGAAGGTCGTTCTGTATGGTTAGATGGAGTAATGAGCCGTAAAAAACAAGTAGTACCAAACTTTGAAAAGGCCTTTGCTGGTTAAATAAAGTATATAAAAGAGAGGCTTATTTTATAAGCCTCTCTTTTTAGTATCAAATCCAAATAGGCGAAAACTCTTTACCTGTTATACATTCTCCGCCGTTAGAAGTTACTAAAAAAGTATTTTCCACCCCTACCATACCAATAGAAGGTAAACCTATTTTAGGCTCAAGGGCAATTACCATGTTTTCTTCAAGTGGATCTTTAATTTTTTTGGCCAAAGGCGGATACTCATCAATAAAAAGCCCTATTCCATGTCCCAAAAAATTAACCTTATCTTCCTTTAACCCCATAAAGCCCTGTTCAAAACCTTTTTTCTTGGCAAATTCTACTGCTTTTACATAAATCTCTTCTGGCAACACCCCTGGTTTTAACATTTCCCTTGCCTGTTCTTGAATTTCCTCACAACACTTTTGAGCATCTAAGACCTCCCGCGCAGGCTTATAATTTTTTGAAAAATACACTTGAGTTTTATCTGTATGATAACCTTGATAACAAAATCCAACATCTATAGTTAAAGGCTCATTTTCTTCCCAAACTTTATTAGGAGAGCCCATTTGTGGAACTAACGGATGGACACCTCTCAAACAAAGTGGACCATTAAAGGCACTTCCATAAATACCACTATCTCCTGCTGCAATATGTCCTAAAAAAATTTCTTCTCCACATGCCTGCATTCTCATAAGTCCTGCATGTTCTAACTCGAAAAATACCTTCCACAACTCCACACTTATTTCATATTCTGTCATTTTAGGTCTGATTTTTAAAGGAAGATGTTCTCTTAATCCCAACCAATGCCTATTCCCAGCTTCTCTTAATAGCTCTAGCTCATAACGAGTTTTAACGCTTCTAGTCTTGGCTAAAAGATAATCTGCGTTAATCATTTCAAAATTTTTTAGTTTATTCTGCCAAAGCTCAGCCAATTCCCAAGTAAGACCTCTTTTTTCTACACCAATCGGTGTCTTTAATTTATATCCAAAGTCTTTTAGAATTCCCTCTACTTGCGAATATGAACGAAAAGATACCACAGAAGAAATTTTTGCTTCCTTTTTAGCCCTGCCAAGTCCCTTTCTACAAAACAAAATGGGTTCACCAACTAATGGTAAATACAAAAGACCATTGGCCCATGTTCCAGTAAAATAATAAATAAGCGTACGAGAAAAAATAAAAATATCCTTTGTTGGAAAACTTAATTGTTCCCACTTATTCCGCAACTTTTGAAGACGAAAGGCAATTTCTTCTTTAGTTAATTCTTTAAACATAAAAAATACTCCCTTTCTATTTATTCTAAAAGAGTATAATCCATACTTCTCTTTTTAGGTACAAATCCAGCTCCTGCAATAATTTCCCGCAATTTTTCCTCTGGCAGCCTAAAACAAACTCCTGTAGCCTTGACAACATTTTCTTCAATCATGGTAGAGCCAAAATCATTTGCTCCCCAAAAAAGAGCCATTTGTCCAACTTTTGGCCCCTGAGTAACCCAAGATGCTTGAATATTAGGAACATTGTCCAAAAATAATCGACTAAGGGCTAAAAATCTTAGATATTCTACTGAAGATACTTCAGGGACATCAATTAAAGTATTTTTAGGCTGAAAGGTCCAAGGAATGAAAGCAGTAAAGCCGCCTGTTTTGTCTTGCAATTCCCGAATTCTTTGCAGATGTTCTAAACGTTCTTCAAAAGTCTCTACATGACCAAACATCATAGTGGCAGTAGTCTTAAACCCAAGGGAATGAGCATCTTCCATAACTTTTAGCCACGTGCTAGCATCGCACTTACGAGGAGAAACTTTTTTCCGAACTCTATCTACTAAAATCTCTGCTCCTCCACCAGGAATAGAATCCAAACCAGCCTCTTTTAAATGAAGCAACACTTCTTTTATAGATATATTTTCTTTTTGAGCCAAAAAACTTATCTCTGGAGGGGAAAAACCATGAATCCAAACACTTGGGAAACGTTTTTTTAAAAACAATAACATATTCTTATAAAAATCTAAATCCAAATCAGGATTCATTCCACCTTGCAACAAAATCTGATAACCACCTAAGGAAACAGTTTCTTCTACTTTCTTAGCTAATTCATCAAAACTTAAAACATATCCTTTCTTTGAATTAGGAGGGGCATAAAAAGCACAGAATTTACATCCAGAAACACAAATATTGGTATAATTTATATTCCTATCTACAATATAACTAACTACTGGTTCTGGATGAAGCTCAAACCTTTTTTTATGAGCCATTTTCCCCAAATTAAAAAGGTCTTGTTCTTGCCAAAGCTCAAGAGCTTGTTTAAGGGTTAACCGAGACATGACTGCTCCTTGCTAAAAATTTAAATTCAACATAGTTTTTTTTAACACAAGCGACAAGTTTTGAAAGTGAAAAATTATATTTTTGGTTAAGATGCTCATTTTTAAAAAATGAATAAATTTTTTGCTAATAGTTAAAAAAATTTAAACTCTAATTTGACTCCAAAGGAACATTAAACACTAATAAATTTTACTCTAAAATATAATTATACCTCACCCAAGAATATATTTGACATTTTTAACATTGTAATTACGATGTATATATAGACACAAGATGTTCAAAATTGGAGTAAATTGGAAGAATATCTATAATAAAAAATGTTCTGTTTGTAGTAATCTTAGTAATTAAACTAAAAAATTTATTTAAAAAATTGCTATTTTTTTAAAACTACACATAAATAAAGGTAAAAAATGGATAAAGAAATATTTTATTGTCAAAAGTGCGGACATTGTTGTGAAGGAAAAGGAGGAATAGTTGTAAGTTTAGAAGAACAAAATAAAATTTCATCATTTTTAAATCTTTCCATAGAACAATTTCAAAAAAAATATTTAGAAAAAAACCAAGACAAAGATGTAATAAAAACAAAAAACAATGTTTGTATTTTCTTTGATCCTAAAAAAGGATGTGGTATTCATCCAGTAAAACCAAAAGTATGTGCTGCCTGGCCTTTTTTTAGAGGGAACCTAGTTGATGAAAATGCCTTTGAAATGGCCAAAACTTATTGCCCTGGAATTAACAAAAATGTTTCTTTTGAAAAATTTAAAAAATATGGCATCTCTTATCTCAAAGAAAATAACTTAATTTGTGAAGAAAAAAAAGGCCCTACCGCCCTTCAAATAAAAGATTTACTTTAAAAAATGAAAGATATAGCTCATTATTTCACAATTCTTCAACTAAAACCAGACGCATCCCTTCAAGACGTAAAGGCTGCGTACAGGCGGTTGGCTTTTAAGTATCATCCTGACTTAAACCCTTCAAATCCAAAGGCCACTTTGAAATTTCAAGAAATAAACCAAGCCTATGTATATCTAAAAAACTATTTAAAACACAAACCTTCTTCTCCTCATAAGCAAAAACAATCTACTTCTCCGAAAAAATCTCCAAAGCAAACGGCAAACAAAACAGAATTTAAAAATGCCTCATCAGGACGCCAAACATTTAATAAATCGCAAGAAGAAATTTTAAAAGAAATACTAGAAGATCCCTTTGCTCGGAAAGTATTTGAGGATATTTTTGCTCAAGCCCAAACTCAAAAAACTTCTCCCACAAAAAGTTTAGCGTATTTTAAAGAAATAATTAAGTCTTGGTGGATAAACCAATTAAACCACGAACAAACTATTTATTTAGCACCTTCGCAAATAAAAGCTGGTACAAAAATCAAAATTACAATAAATCAAAAATTTTCCTCTAAAACCCAAGTAGAAATCACTATTCCTCTAAATTATAAAATAGGACAACCTATTAGATTAAAAAAATTAGGACGCAAATTTGGACCATGGCAAGGAGACCTTTATCTTAAAATCTATCCTAAAAATTCAAATTAAATCATATCAGGGAATCCATTGTGCGATTAAATAAATATATCTCTCAAGCAGGATTCACATCTCGAAGAAAGGCTGACCAACTAATCTTCAATGGCCAGGTCAAGGTAAACAAACAAATTATTACAAAACCATATTTTCAAGTAAATCCAGAACAAGATATTGTAGAAATACAAAATCATATCATAAAAATAAACCCAAAGCCTTTTACTTTAGTTTTGAACAAACCAATTCACGTAATCACTTCTCTTTTTGACCCACAAAACAGAACAACTATCTATGATCTGCTTCCTCCAAAAATCAAACAACAACGACCCATTCCTATAGGTCGTTTAGATTACTTTTCTGAAGGACTATTATTACTAACCACAGATGGAGAGTTGTGTTATCGTGTTACTCATCCTAAATACAAAGTTGAAAAAATATATTTAGTTCGTTTGAGAGGAAAAAGTATAAAAGAAAAATTAAAAAAAATGGAACAAGGCATGACTCTGTTGGAAGGTGAATATGTATTCCCTGCAAAAACAAAAATCATAAAAGAAAATAAATCTTTTACTTTAGTTGAAATAATAATTAAACAAGGATTAAATCGACAAATTAGAAGAATGTGCAGAGACTTAGACCTTACAATTTTACAATTAAAAAGAGTTCAAGTAGGTCCTATAAAATTAAAAAATTTAAAGCCAGGTAGACACCGACTCTTGAATAAAAAAGAAATAAATACTCTTTACAGTAACGTTGGATTAAATCCTCCATAAAAATAACTAAGATAATTATTCAAAATTGCGTACAATTACTTGTTCCTTTTTTAAAGGACACCAAGAAGGAAGATTATTTCCTTTTATTTCCCTATACGGTGGAAAAGTTATATTACATAGCTTTTTATTATCATCTAACTTAGTACAAAAAGGGCATTCTCTACAATCTTTTACAACAATAACCATTCTTTCCTCCCTTTAAGAGTTACTAGTATTATCAATCACCTCCATATCCTTTTTTACTTTAAATCTAAATAGATTTGGATTAAACTCCTGGTTAATTTTGGTATTAACAATAGAAAGTTCATTACCATTTCCAAAAAAATCAATAAGCATAACTCTATTTAAAAGATAACTATCTTTATCAATCCAAACATAAGCTAAAACCAAACTTGGCTCTGGTTTTTTAGGTACAAGTTTAAACTTAAGACCATCTTTTTGCTTTCCCTGAAACTCTGGCACAAAATCTTCTTTAACATTTGCCTTTCCTGAGATAAATTTGAGCATTGTTTTAGAGGTTAAAATTTGCTCTCGTCTATACTTATAAACTGTATTTTCTTCAGGAAAATAGTCCCAAACAAATTTCTCTCCCACCACCAATTTTTCTGGATCAGGACTTAAAACCTCCCACAAAATAAGACCGGGTTTTTGATAATAAATTATTCCTTTTCGTACTTCTTGTTCTTTGGTAGCAGCATTTGTAAGCGTTTGATAAAATTCAGCCTGAAAAGAATTTATTTGTTCATACTTTGCTTGCATCTTATCTAATATATCTGGTTGGGCAAATACTCCCTGACTTACAAAAATAAAAAATAAAATTATTAGAACACGTAATCTCAAATCTCCCTCCTATCCAGTATAAATGTTTTATACTTGGTCTAAATATTCTTTTTTTACTTTTTCCGACACAATCGCAGGCAATTCTGTGGGCAAAAAATATTCTTTTGGATACAAATAATCCTCCCCGCTTTCATCTATAATTCTCACATATCCTTCCATTTCTTCTTCTTTTACTACTGGATAAATTTTCCATTTTTCTAAAGACGTTTCATAGTTCTTATTCTTAACACAAATTAAAAATTTAAGCATTTTTCAACACCTTTAATATATATTTAATTTTAAATTCTTTTTTACCTATACCATGAGCTTCATACCAATGAAGCTCAGCTACACACACTTGTCCATCTCTTAATTTTATCTTAGCAATTCCTTTTAATTGTCGCCATCGTCCCTTTCCATAATTTTTTTCTAATCGTTTTAACTCGCGAATAAATTTCCCAACAGCTATTGTTTCTATATTTGTAATTTCCTCCAATGTCTTAAACTACAACTCATCTCCCATTTTAAAATTTTTCTCACAAAAATTCACCTAGATAAATTATTAAAAATAGGAAGGGTAAAAGTCAAACTAGAATAAAATAACTTTTTCTCTTTTGCTAAGCAACTAGACTCTTTATTGTTTTTAATAATACTTGAATCTTTAAGATTCTTTGTTAGATATAAGACGATAAATAACCCTTAGTAAATCTTCTCTTTCAAATGGCTTGCGCAAATATTCATCTACCCCTGTTTCTAAAATCCTTTTTTTATCCTCTTCAAAAGCACTAGCAGTTAAAGCAACTACTTTTACCTCTTTAGAAGAAAACACTTCTCTTATTTTTTTTGTAGCCTCTAAACCATCCATTTTAGGCATTCTAATATCCATTAATACAATATCGGGTTTTTCTTGAAAACATTTCTCAATAGCTTGCTCTCCATTACTTGCTTCTAAAACCGTAGCCCCTTCTCGTTCTAACATCTCTTTCAAAATCATACGATTAATGTCATCATCATCTACAGCTAAAATCTTAAGATTTAATTTTTGCTTGGAGATAGAGGAAATTTCTTTTTGTTTAAGATTAAGCTGAGTAAAATAGTTAAATGGCAACTCAAACCAAAAAATACTACCTTTCCCTAATTCGCTTTCTACTCCAATACGTCCCCCTAATAGCTCTATATAATGTTTACTTAAAGTTAAACCTAACCCAGTCCCTCCCCCAATATTTTTACCAACTTTAGTCTGTTCAAAAGGCCTAAAAATAGACTCTAGATCTTTTTCTGCTATACCTGGACCACTATCTTTTACCTCTACTCGCAAAATTAAATTCTTTTCATGCTTTTCTTGTATCCTAATTCTAATTTCTACATCTCCAGAAGAAGTAAATTTAATGGCATTACTCACTAAGTTTACCAAAACTTGAACAAACTTCTGCTCATCTCCTTCTAAATCTATGTTTAGTAGAAAATCATCTATCACTATATTAAAATTTAGGCCTCGTTGCTCTGCTTGAACTCTAAAAATACTCTCGATTTTATTTAAAACTTCTTTAAGGTTAAACCGTTCTACACATACATTAAGCTTCCCAGACTCTATTTTAGATATTTCCAAAATATCATTAATTATTTTTAACAAAAGCTCACCACTCTTTTTAATAGTTAACAAATGTTCTTTCTGTTCAGCGGAAAAATCTTCATACTCTAAAAGAAGTTGAGTAAGACCTAAAATTGCATTTAAAGGAGTCCTAATTTCATGGCTAACATTAGATAAAAATATACTTTTAGCCTTATTAGCCTGTTTAGCCTCTTTAGCTAATTCATGAGTTTTTCTTACTGCCTCTTTAAGTTTTTGCACAACTCTCTCTAAGTGCTCTTTCGACCTTTTTAACTCTGCTTCTGTCAGTTTCTTTTGAGTAATATCTTTAACATAAACAACCGCTCCTGACAGTTCTTTACCATCTTCATAAAAAGGGAAATTATATACTTCGATCCATGAATTACTATTTGCAAAACCCTGCATAGAAGCCATTACTGGCTCCATATAAGACATACACCTTCTAGATGGGCAAAAACTACACGGTTGGTCAAAATTAAAAAATACCTTATAACATTTTCTACCAACTAAAGAATCTAAAGATATCCAACCCTCTATTATTTTATTAGCAAACAAAATAGTATAATCTTTATCAATAGCAAAAATCCCATCTTGAATACTATTTAAGATAGAATCTAAAAGATTCTTTATTCTATTAGTTTCCATGGAAAATTTCTTTAAACGCCCTAAAGAAACAATCCATACACATATAATTAAAAATAAAGACAATAAAGCTATAATTCCAATAAAAACTTTAAATGTTATCTCTGGTTTTAAACATTTAGACTTACAAAAAAAAGCAAGCTTAAATGGTGTTCCAACTATTTTTTTAACAGCAATAAATTCCCCCTTTTTATTAATAAAAATATCATTACCTTGCATAAAATATGTATTTAAAAGACCACCAATATCTAATTCACCATTAAAATTAAAAAAATTAAGGGAATATAAGACATTGTTTCCTTGTATCAAAGAAATTATATCTATAACTTGTTCTCTTTTAAAATCCAACAGACCTTCAAATATTTGCTTCAAGTCAAGATATCCAATTAAAATAGCTACATTATTATTTCCCACTTTAATATTTTCTACAATTCTAATATAACCTTTATTTTGCAATCTTAAAATATTAGAAAAAGAGTATCCTTCTTTAAAAACCGCATGAGCATCTATTCTAAGCAGGCTTGCAGGAATAAATCCTGCACTAGCCAATAAGCTTCCATCTTTGTCTCGAATACTTAAAGCTTTAAAAGATAAAGTATCTCTACTTGTCATTTGTTTTAATGTATCAATCATTTGTAAATAGGAAGCTCTTAGTCCATATTGCATAGACATACCTAAATTTCTATTAATAAAAAATGCTTTTATTCTCTCATCCTTACTAAGACGTTTTAAATCTCTTCTTCTTTCTTGTAGAAAAAGAGAAATTGTCTCTATCTTATTATCCATTTGACCCAAAAATAAACGTTTTGTCATCTCTCTTTGCAATTTTTGAACTTGCAAAGTATCTTGCATGACCCAAATCACATAGACTGTTATAAAACATATAACAGCAAATATTACTTTATACCAAAAAAACAAACTTTTTATATTCATAACATTATTTCAATTAATTAAAACTTAAAAAAATCAGCAAAGTAATAAATAGCATCAGGAAAATATTTTTTTACCAATTCTAAATATAACCCCCTCTCTTTTATTCTATGTAAAAAAGAATTAAATCTATTCCTGAGTTCAATAGAATGCTTATTAAAAGCACATCCCATATATTGACGTTTAGAAATAGGACCTAACACTTTAAGCTGACCAGGCCACTTTCTTAAAGCTACTAAAACATCTGGAACATCTAAAATAGCTAATTCTACATCTCCTTTTAATACTACTCCTGCAATATCATTAACATTTCCTGCAAAATCTTCACAAATAGCACCTTTTTGAGATAATTTATAAAGACTAGGATCTAAACACGTTCCTCTCTTACCTAAAACCCTTCTTCCTTTTACCAAAGTAAGGGTTCTTTGGATATCATATTCTTCGTTTCCTGAAGGCTTGATAGGTTTTAAATCAGAATCAAATTTACCTACCAACCATACTTGAGTGGGAAAAGTTGGTTCAGAAAACAAAACCACCTCTTTTCTCCAATCTAAAATAGTAAATCCTGTGGCAATTATATCTCCTCTTATTTGAACAACATCTCCGATTATTACCTGTTTATTAGCAAACAATATTTTTCTACCTACCAAATCATCCAAAATTGTTTCCCAAGAAGAAGGAACATACTTATATTTCACTCCTAGGTCTTTGGCAAAAGCTCTAATTAAGTCTAGGCAAAAACCAGTATTATCTCCTAAATTAAAATTCGCATAAGGAACAGCAAGGTGTCTTAATTCTCCTCTTTGGATAATATCTTTTACTTCTATACCTAGACCAGGACGACAAAAGAACACACAAAAAAATAAACAAAATATAAAATATATCTTTTTCATGCCTCTACCCTCTAGGTATCAGTTATCTTTCCTTGAACAATATCTTTCTATACATACTTAAGCATCAAAAAACTAATTTTCCAGGCTAAATAAACTTTAAAACTATTAAAAAATTAAACATAGGCTTTTTTTAGAGAGATAAAGGAAAATATCTCAAAAAGTCAATTCTAAAGAGAAAATTACTAAAAATAATCTCTTGGTGTATAAAAAAGAATTGAGAGAGGACTCAAACTAAATAAGGTTAAGCTAAAATTAATATAAAATTAAAAAACTTACAAATCTTCTAGAAAAATACATTTTACAGGGCACGATTCCACTGCATCTTTAAGTTCTTGTAAAGATGCTCCTTCAGGATTTATAACATACGCTTTTTTCTCAGAATAATTTATTTCAAAAACATTCGGACATATCTCCACACACGCTTCACATCCAATACATAAATCCCTATCTATTAAAACATCCACTTTCTTTTCTCCTTTTCTCAACAAAATCTTTTTTATTTAAAACTTTTCCACTTCATAGCCCACGATATTTTTTTCTTCTTTGCTAAATTCTACACCTATCAGATAAATTTCATCATATTGAGATTTGTATTTATCTGCATAACCTTTTGTCTTTATTTGAGTTAATGCTGAATTCTCGTCTTTTATCAACTCCACTACCTTAAACTCAAAAATATAACAACTCCCCTCAAAAAATACTGCCATGTCTAAACGACCCTGATTAGTTGCGTCTTCGGCTTTTACTTCCAAGCCTAACGCAGTAAAATAACAATAAAATATAGATGCATAAAATCCTTCATAGCCTGATAACTGATTCTTACGATACCAATCATTAGGAATAGACGCAAAAAAAGAATAAAAAACTTCTCTTAATCCCTCGAAATCTTTTGCCCTTAATTTCTTTACTAAACTAATCTTATTCTCTGATTTTTTAACCAAATCATTGCTAAAAAAAGTAAGCAAACTGTCAGTAAATGCTTTTTTTACTTCTAAATTAGGATAGGTTAAATGATATTCATATTCATAAGGCAATATCTCTTCTATCTTTTCAATTGTTAAATAACCTGTTTGATATAACAAAGTCTCTATTTTTAACGCTTCTAACTCAAAACTGCTTATAATTTCTCCTCCTGCTTTTATCTCTTCTATCCTTGGAATATAATATTTATTCTCATCTAACATCTTTATCAAAAACGTAGGTGTCCCTGTCTCAAACCAATAATTCTGAAATTGTTTCTTACTAAGAAAAAGCAATATATCAAAAGGATTATAAACCTTTTCTCCTCCCCAACTATAGCCATTATACCATCTCCTTACCTCAGATAAATCAACTCCTTTTAATCTATCTGCAAAATTTTTCTCTAATTCACTTTGCGTATAACCACAAATAGTCGCATAATTTCTTTCTAACGTAATATCATCTAAATTATTTAATCCACTAAAAATAGATACCTTTGAAAACTTGGTCACCCCTGTTATAAAAACAAACTTTAAATACTCATCACTGTCTTTTAACACTGAATAAAAATTCTTTAATTCCTCTCTTATTTCTTTTGCCTTATTTAATTCTGTTATATTGTCTAAAATTGGCTTGTCATATTCATCTATTAACACTACTACTTGGTTGTTATATTTCTCAGCTGCCTTTTGAATTGCCTCTTTAAATTTTTCTTTAATGCTCTTTTTTTCATAAATAATAGAAAAAGCATTTTTCCAATCTATTAAAAAAGACTCCATAGTATCTCTTAGCTCATCCAAATTCCTCATTACTCCTGCGCCAAAACTAATGTGAATAACAGGATACTTTTTCTCCCAATCCCATCTCTCATATAAATAAAGACCTTCAAATAATTTCTTACGTCCTAAAAATGCCTGCCTTAACGTATCTAAAAACAAACTCTTGCCAAAACGACGAGGACGAGACAAAAAATAATACTTCCCCCTATCTACTAACTCTTTAATATAAAACGTCTTATCCACATAAAGATAGTTATCTTCACGCAAAGCCTTAAAACTCTGCAAACCTATGGGTAACTTTTGCATACTTTTTCAACCTCTTTTTTACTCATCCAGCTTTAAACATCATCAAGTTATCTACTATAAAATACTTTTATTAATCCAAACATTAAATCTTTAAACCCAGTCAGCAGCATGATAACTACTTCTTACAAAAGGCCCTGAGAACACTTTTAATCCCATCTGTTCTCCTCTTTCTTTAAATTCAAAGAATTCATCTGGATGCACATAACGCTTTACAGGATAATGATTCCTTGATGGCTGCAAATATTGTCCTAAAGTAACCATATCACACCTAACTTCCACCAACTTTTCTAGCACTTCTATCACTTCTGTCTTTGTTTCTCCTAAACCTAACATAAGACCGCTTTTTGTTTTTATTTGAGAGTTATAATCTTTTGTTCTTTTTAGCAATAACAAGCTCTGTTCAAAATCAGCTTGAGGTCTAATTTTTCTATATAAACTAGGAACAGTTTCTACATTGTGGTTTAAGACATTAGGTTTTGCATCTAAAACTATTTTTAATGCCTCATAACTACCTTTAAAATCAGGGATTAACACCTCTACTCTAACATTTAAATTCTGTTTTAAAAGTTCTATAACTTTTTTGAATTGGCTTGCCCCTCCATCTGGCAAATCGTCTCTGGTTACAGACGTAATTACTACATATTCTAATTGCAATCTTTTAACTGCTTCTACAACTCTAACAGGTTCTTCTAAATCTACAGGCTCTGGTTTATTATGTTCAATATTACAAAAAGCACAATTTCTAGTACAAAATTTTCCTAAAATTAAAAATGTTGCTGTTTTTTTAGAAAAACATTCAAAAATATTCGGACAACGTGCACCTTGACACACAGTATTTAAATTTAGATCAGCAAGCAATTTCCTAGTTTGAGAAAAACATTTACTAGTAGGCAACTTAACTTTTAACCATTCTGGTTTACGTAAATAACGTGTTGAAGACATAAACTAAATCCTTTTTTACTTCTTTTATTGTAGGTTTTTTTTCACTTTCTAAGTGAATTGCAGTCATTTCTCTATTTAAACCACAAGGGTTTATAAATTTAAATAAACTTAAATCTGAATAAACATTCAAAGCTAATCCATGATAAGAAATCCAGCGTTTTACTCCAATACCAATAGAACATATCTTTTTCTCTTTAACAAAAACCCCACTAAGACCTTCTATCCTATTTGCCTCTATACTATATCCCTTTAAAACCTGAATCACAACTTCTTCTAAATCAAAAAAAAATTTTTTTACACCTCCTTTTCTCTTTCCAAGTCTAAAAATAGGATAGACCACCACTTGACCAGGGAAATGGCATGTAATATTCCCGCCCCTAGAAGACTTTACTAATTCAACTCCTTTATTTCGAAGCTCTTTTTTATTAAAAAGTAAATTTTCTTCCCCACCATTTCTACCAAAAGTAATAACTGGAAAATGTTCTAACACAAATAACGTATCCTCTTGCCCTGCCTGAACTTCTGCTAAAGTTTTTAATTGTAATTCTAAACATTGTTTATAAGAAATAATTCCTAAATCAATTACCCGCATACCTTTTCCCTTTTTATTTGAATTTCTAAATAAAAAAATATAAGCTACTTTACCTAATAGGAATCATTTATAACCATATATTTTTAAAAAAATACTCCAACCCCTTTAGTAAGGGTTGCTAGAACAATTTAAAAAATCAAATCAATAAAATAAACAACCCTATACCAAGGAATAAATTATGCCTGTACCTAAACATATTTCTAAACTAACTTCTTTTATTGTCATGGATATTCTGGAAACAGCTCAAACAATGGAACAACAAGGAACATCCGTCATTCACCTAGAAATAGGAGAACCAGATTTTCCTCCTTCTCCAGAAGTAAAACAAGCAATCTTAAGAGGTGTCAACCAAGATTTTACCCATTATACTCACAGTCAAGGGATGCTACCTTTACGCGAAGCTTTATCTGAATATTACCTTAAAAAATATAAATTAAACATTCATCCTGACCAATTTTTTATAACTCAAGGGACATCTCCTGCACTCTTAATGACCTTAAATTTACTTCTGAATCCAGGTGATGAAGTTATAATTACAGATCCTTGTTATGCCTGTTATCCAAACTTTATCCAAGCTCTAAACGCCAAACCTATACGTATACCTATTTTTGAACAATCTGGATATAAAATTGAAATAGAACTAGTCAAAAAACACCTTACTTCTAGAACTAAAGTTATGTTAATAAATTCTCCTGCCAACCCTACAGGAATACTCCTCTCTTCTTCTAATCTCAAACAATTAGCAGATCTTGCTGAAGAAAAAAATTTTTTTATTATTTCAGACGAGATATACCACGGTCTTGTATATGATACTAAAGAACACTCCATTCTTGAATTTACGAACAATGCCTTTGTCTTAAATGGATTTTCTAAATTATTTGCTATGACTGGACTAAGGCTAGGCTATATTATAGCTCCACGACCTTTTATCCCCTTTTTACGCAAAATGGCCCAAAATTTCTTTATCTGTGCCAATTCTTTGGCTCAACTTGCAGGTATAGCTGCCTTAACTTCTAGTGAAGAATATGTTCAAAATATGGTTAAAACATTTTCTAAACGACGCAAATTTATTTTAAAAGAGCTTAAGAAATTAGGATTCAACTTGCCAGTAGAACCACAAGGAGCCTTTTATGTCTTTGTAAATGCTTCGCATCTTACAAAAAAATTTGCTGGTAGCTCTCTTAAATTAGCTCAAGATATATTGAAAAAAGCCCATGTAGGAATAACACCTGGAATAGATTTTGGGCCTAGGGGAGAAGGATATCTAAGATTCTCCTATGCCAATTCTCTTGACAATTTAAAACAAGGACTAAAGCGATTACAACATTATTTAAACTCATTTTAACCAATGTTAGAATTTTTTGAAATTACTTTCCAAGTCTCAGGAGTAAGTACCAATATATTTCTACCACCTCTAATTTCTTTTATTGTGTCGTTTTTTACTTCTATGAGCGGAGTTTCAGGAGCTTTTATTCTCCTTCCTTTTCAAATAAGCATCCTTCACTATACTTCTCCTTCAGTAAGCGCTACTAATCAACTTTTTAATCTTATCGCTATACCAAGTGGAGTCCTACGCTATATAAAAGAAAAAAGAATGCTCTACTCCCTTGCAGCTATAATTACAGCAGGAAGTGTCCCTGGCATATTAGTGGGTAGTTGGATGAGATTAAAATACTTTCCAGATCCTAAAAAATTTAAATTCTTTGCAGGCTTAGTTTTGCTTTATATAGGAATAAAACTTTTAAAAGATATTTTGTATGTAACTAAATCTCCTCCTAAAACAAACAGCTTTGTCTTAAAAAAAACAACTTTTTCCCTATTCCGTTCAACTTTTATATTTAACGATAAACTATTTACTTTTCCTACTCTACCAATATTCTTTTTAAGCCTCTGTATCGGAATCATTGGAGGGATATATGGTATTGGTGGTGGCGCCCTTTTAGTACCTTTTCTAGTAGCTTACTTTAAATTACCCATTTATGCCATTGCTGGCGCAACTTTACTTTCTACCTTTATAAGCTCTCTAGCTGGTGTTATAATCTATCAAATACTAGGACAATATTACCCTCATTTAAGCGTCTCCCCTGATTGGTCGTTGGGATTTCTTTTTGGAGTAGGTGGTATTCTTGGAATGTATCTTGGGGCAAAAACACAAAAATATGTTCCTACCAAAATAATTAAGTCTATTTTATGCTTTTGTGTAGTATTTATTTCTTTAAAGTATATTCTAAACTTTTTTATTTCTTAAAACACCACTAAAAAGATCTTTTAAAGTGAAAAAAGAAAAGCATATTACAGCTACTGCAATGATACTAGCACCAGAAGTTAAATTTAAATAATAACTCAAAACTATACCTATTAGTGAAAAAAACAAGGCACATAAAAATGAAAAAAACATCATCATTGCTAAATTTGAGCTCCATCTCCTAGCTAAATACGCAGGGATTGTAAGCAATGCAACAACCAAAATTAAACCAACAACTTGTATAAGTAAAACAACAACAAAGGATATTAACACTACTAAAAGAATATAAAGATAGTTAACTTTCAACCCTAAAGATTTTGCATATTCAAAATCAAAAATTAAAACTAAAAAGTCTTTATATTTTACCCAAATTATAAATCCAATAATTAAATTCAAAATGGACATTAAAGTAATATCAACTTTACTTACAGTCAAAATGCTTCCAAAAAGATAGCTCATAAGATCAACATTATATCCTGAACTAAAATCTAATAATAATATACCAAAAGCCATACCTCCAGACCAAATTAATCCAACAAGAGCTTCGGTCATTTCTTTTTGTTTTAAGTTAATTAAAGCAAAAAACACACTCATAACAAGAGTAAAAAGCCAGACCACAGGGAGAACAGGCAAACTCAAAAAAAGGGCCAACCCTACGCCTCCATAAGCGGCATGAGCCATTCCCCCTGCTAAAAACACTTGTCTATTAGCCACAACCAGTGGGCCAATAAGACCACAGGCTAGACTTGCCAAAAAAGCGGCTAAAAAAGCATTCCGCATAAATTCAAAACCAAGCATTTCTACCATATCCACCTCTTTTAGGGTTTTAAAAAAGTCCCAGGAGGATTTGAAACAGCCTTGTTTAAAGGGCACAGTTCACCATGTATTCCATATATCAAATCTAACATTGTCTTATCTAATTCTCCTGTTTTGCTCACCACAATTTTTTTATTCACTGCTGCTAAGCAATCCACAGAGGATGAAGATACAACCAAATCATGAGTAACTACTAAAATAGTCATATCCTGTTTTAATTGCCCCAAAAGCTCATATAAACAAACCTTTCCTTGAGGATCTACATTTGCAGTAGGTTCATCAAAAATAAGCAATTTAGGACTATTTACTAAAGCTCTTGCCACTAAGGCACGTTGCAGTTCTCCCCCAGATAGTTCTAAAACATTTCTATGGGCTAAAGAAACTAATCCAACTCTATCCAAGGCATTATAAACTTTATGTTTACACTTATGATTATAAAAAAAGCCAATACTTTTATTCTTTTGATAACCCATGGCAACCAACTCAAAGACACTTAGAGGAAGCAAAGTGTTGCGCACCCCATGTTGAGGGACATAACCTATAAACTCTCGTACCTTAGCAGGAGGTTTGCCAAATACTTTTACTTCCCCTTGTAAAGGTTTTAATAAACCTAAAATGATTTTAAGCAAAGTTGTTTTACCTCCACCATTAGGACCAAGTATTGCCCAAAATTCTTTTTGTCTTACTCTTAAGTTCACATTTTCTAAAACTATTTGTTCCCTATAAGCAAAACTTACATTTTTTAATTCTATCACTATTTTTTTCACAATTGACTCTCCCCAAAATCTGTCTTTTACAGACAGTAACTATTTTAATAAAAGAGAATCTACAACTTTTAAAAGATTTTTTTCCCAATTTCTAGCTAAGGGATCTAAACTCACAACTCTTGCTCCTAATTGTTTGGCAATGACTTCTGCTTTTTTTCTGGCAAATTGAGGCTGGATGAAAATAACAGCAATCTTTTTTTCTCGCGCCAATTTAATAATTTCAGCCATTTCTCTTGCACTAGGTTCTCTACCTTTTACTTCAATTGCCATTTGTTTTAAGCCAAAACATCTTGCAAAATACCCCCACGAAGGGTGAAATACCAAAAAAGTCTTACCTTTTAATAATCGTAACTTTTGATTAAAATCCTTTTTTAACTGATCTAAATGAACCAAAAACTGTTCTAAATTTTTTTTAAAAACTGCCTTTTGATCAGGAAAAATTTTAGCCAAAGCATTAAAGGTATTTTTAGCTATTTGCTTTGCCTCATCTAAGCCTAACCAAATATGTGGATCTAGCTCTCCCTTTATAGAAGAATCTCTCTTTTGTACAAACACAACTTGTTCCTCAAGTGGATATTTTTTTATACCTTTATCTAAATAAAAAATTCTTAACTGAGGATTTTGTTGTTTAAACCGTTTTAACCATACTTTTTCAAAAGGGACTCCTATGGCCAAGTAAGCCTTAGCTTTTGTTATCATCTGCATCTGTCTTGGACGTGGCTCATACGCATGGGGCTCTGCTCCAGGAGGAACCATAACCTCTACCTGAAAACCAGATCCTCCTATCTTTTGTACAAAATAAACTTGCGGTTCAATACTTACTACCACCACAGTTTTGGCAAAACTAACCTGACCACAAAATAATGCTACCCCTAAAATTAGGCCAAACAAAAACCCTCTCATTCTCCACACCTCTAATTAATAAAATTTATCTAAATTCCTTAAATCTAATTTAATCCAAGTCAAGACTAAGGGAAAATTATCTAATAAATTTAGTATAAATAAAATATCCTATTTGCAATTTAAATAAAATGTTCTTTCAAAAAATAAAATTATTTTTTGACTTTTCTGATGCTTAGATTAAGGCTTATAATTAGAAGACTTTTTAAAAACAAGGAACATTATCATGAAAACTCTAATTTTTATTTTATTATTCTTTATATCCATGATCTCATTATCTCAAGCAAATTCATACTTTTACTTTCCAGAACTAAATCAGTTCTGTCCCCAAAACACAAAATCTATAACAGATTCTGACATATTTTTTAATAAAGAAATATATGGACAAATAAAAAAATGTACTACGCATATATCTGCATCAAAAATCTTAGACAACCTAAAAAACCTAAATTTCAAAATTCAAGAATCCCCTGAAGAAATTAATGCATATAAAGATATAAATAAAAAATCTACTCTTTGGCTAAGATTTGACAAACAAAATTCTAACATAACTGTTTTATCTCAATATATCTTAATTCCTAATACTCCATTAGAAATAGAAATAAAAGAAAATAAAACACAATATTTCTATATAAAACATAACAAAGATAGCTTCTTAAGTTTAACTTTAGATCTACCTGCAAAAACTGTTGTTAATATTTCTTGTGAATTAAAAATTTATAAAGGAAAATTTAAAAAACATATTTTTTATTCTAAACAATGCGATTCTGAAAGATCTAAAAAATATATTTTATATAACATTCCCCAAGATCCAGGACTTTATTTGTGGAAAGTTGAGTTAGAAGATGCCCAAACAGATAAAGCTAAATTAAGAATTATTTCTCAACAAGAAGCAAAGTTAACACCTATTGCTTTAGGTGACAAAGTAGGAGGTATTCTTATAAAAAACATTACTAATAAAAAAGTAACAGCTGTCCCTGATGAAGGCTTAGATTATGTAGATATCCAGTATCCTTATTTATCCACTATACCAGTAAAGGCAGACACTACCTCAAAAGGAAATGCACTCTTTTGGCTTCCTGCAGGTCGATGGACATTAAGGAGCCATCCTCTTTCTAAAACAGAACAAAGTACTTTAAATTCGTTAGAAGCACATTTAATTCCAGTGTTTCCTGGCCATTTAACTATTGTTAAATGGCCTCTTACAACTGGAGAAATTTCATTCAATAACCACCAAGAAAAATTAAAAATATTAAAAACTTCTATTGGGAAGAAAAAAGCATATCTAGACTTTGCCCTATTTAATTTAAAGGAAAAAAATATTAAGCCAACCTTAAAAGAATTTCAGATTCAGGAAGGTTCATCTTATGGAAAAGCTCTTAGTTTAGAAAGGATAAAAACTCCTTTAGACATTGTGATCTTATTAGATTCTTCTGGTTCAATGAAAAAATCTATTAAAGACGCCCTTAAAGCAACCTCAGATTTCTTACATTCTTTGCCTTCAAATGCCAACATTACTTTAATAGATTTTGATAACAGCCCAAAAATATTAAAAAAAGGAACACCTAAACAAATCTTAGATTCTTTATCACAAGTCAAAGCTAATGGAGCAACTGCTTTATATGATGCTATTAGCTTAGGTTTAAAAGAATTATCTAAAGCCAACAGACCAGCTCTTATTATTTTTACAGATGGCAAAGATTCTAATTATAATGACAGTGGACCTGGTAGTAAAACCACTAAAACAGAAATCTGGGATATGGTAAGAGCAGCCCATTTACCCTTATTCTGTATTGGATTTGGGAAAAACCCTGACGTTGAAACCTTATCTAGGTTAGCATCTCTTAGTGGAGGAAACTACTATAAGGCCCTAAATAAAAAAGCACTATCTCAGGTTTTTAGAAAAATTAAAGCAAATCTCGGTCATCAATGGAGATTAACATATAAAAGGCCTGTTCAAGTTTCTACAGAAAAGCCTGTATTTGCTTTGGTAGTAGATAATAGTGGATCAATGAATATGTCTCCAGAGGAGTGCGATGGATGTAATTATCGCTTAGAAAAAGTCAAACAAATTTTAAAAAACTTTATCCAAAATATTCCTTCAAAAACCTTAATGCAACTTTTTATCTTTAGTGATTATGTAGTAGTAAAACAAGTCTTAACAGATAACAAAGCTGCTCTTTTAAGAGGTCTTTCTGAAATGAAAGAACTTGGTGGCACAAATATATTAGAATCTATTAGGGCAGCTTATACTTTTTTACACTCTGTTACCTCTAATCAAAAATACTTAATTTATATCACTGATGCAGCACTTAAAGTAGAAACTTCTAAACAAGCAGAACTAAATCTTATTCTACAAAAAATTAAAGATGATCGCATTAAGAGTCTTTGGATAGGTATGTTAGACAAAGATAAAGATAATGTGTTTGCTAAAACTGCAAAACTTTCAGCAGGAGAATCAATTGTTGCTCCTACAACCACTTCCTTAGATAAAACTTTAAAAAAACTTAACCAAAATATAAATTCTTTATCTCCAAATAATAAACAGTTTGTAAGACTTACTTATAAACATACTACAAAATTGGGAAAGGTATATTTACTTTCTGATGGGACTTTAGTAGAGACCGTCCAAACTAAAACCAACAACGAACAAAGATCCCTTGAAGGAATTATCTGGGAAAAAGGAGAGCAACTAGCCCCCTACACTGGCAAAGTAGCTAAATTTATTACAGGAAATGCTCTTATAGGAAAAGAAGCACTTGTAAGCAAACGCATCCCTTTAAACATCTCCTCTAAAAACAAAGCAGTTGAAATTACTTTAAAAGAAGCTATTTTTTTCTCTAAGCTAAATGGTCTTACTCCACCTCCAGGAAAACGATTTTTGGCCTTTATAACAACCCTAAAAAACATCTTACCTGCTCAAAAAGTAATAATATATCCTAATGGTTCTTCTTATCCTGCATCTTGGATGTCTGGGAATAATAGACAAGCAGGAAAGACTGTTTTTAAAAAACCAGACTACTTAATACCAAATGCTAAACTTCACTTTTTCTTACGTTGGAATAATCAACAAAATATTCCTCTTTCTAAAGCTACCTATTTAGCTAATACGCCTCTTATCTTACCTGATGATAATAGTATTTATCTCTCTCCACAAAAGCTAATTAAAGGTACATTTATCTTTATAGTTCCAGATAATTTTATGGAGCAAAGCTCTCTCCACTTTTACGATACTGCCTATGGCCACATAGATTTGCCCATAAGTGGAATAATTAAACAAACCAAAGAACAAATCAAAAAACTTCCTCATAAAGTTAAGGGAAAATTATCCACAACTTTTTCCATTCATATTAAGGGGAGTATAGACAAAACAAAAATCCAAAATATTACAGCCTCAAAGGGGAATGTATTCCGCATATTAGATTGTGTGTTAACTTCTAAAATACAAGCTCATCTAGCCATTAATCCCAAGAAAAGACTATTCCTATCTATCTCTACTAACAATGGCGATTTTTTCTTTAAACTACATCCATTGACGCAAACTATTCCCTACGGATTATATACTTCCAGGCTTATTACTCCTGGTTCTTATAATCGTTTGCGTTTATTATTTGAAATCCCTAAAGGTTTAGCTAAGTTACCTGCAAGTTTAGTTATAGATTTAAAAGGAGGGCCTGTAATTCTACCTTTAACTCCCAAACATTCTTCAACTAAACCATCTTATCAATTAAAAATAAACAACAAAAGTGCTACCTTATTTATCAATAACATATATCTATTAAACAGTTTCAAAGAATTTTCTTCAGGATTACTTTTGGATATAAGTCTTAAAAATAATTTAAATGCCACAACTACATTTGAAAATGTGTTAAGTTTAAAATTAACACCTAGTGCTAAAAAACGGTTAAGTAAACTTGGTATAAAAATAAAAAAACAAAAACATACTGAAAGCAAAGGGTTAGCAAGCTTTGGACAAAATATGAGTGGCTCGAAAATTGGAGATATTTTCCCCTCAGAGTTCCCAGAATACCTTTTAGGACTTACCTCAAATAGTTTGGTATTTAGGAGTCAAAAAAGACGTGGATTTATCTTCTTTGATTTACCCCCAAAAACATTCCCTAAAGATTGGGTTATAACTTCTCCCATATTTGGGAATCTTAAACAACAAATTACACAGCCGTCTAAATTTAAAGAACGTAATCTTCTTACCACTTATACCAATTACTCTAAAGACAATGAAGATTTTGATACAAAATTATCTGAACTTATAGAAAATATAACCCAAAAACGTCATGCCCAAAACTTTATAAAACCAGGGAAACAAGCTCCTTGTTCAGCCACAACTTTAGATGGAACAGCTCCCCAAGGGACAAACATCTCTCCTCCCTCGCAACTATTAGCAGGCGGAGAAACATGGAAACAAATAGACTCCTTAGATAAGTTAAAATCCACTCTACGGGAATTAAAATTTGTGCCTTCTCAGAAATCTCCGTGGCAAATAGTATTTTCTCCTGAGGCTGTTTTTACTCAAAAATGGTATACTGAAAATGAAGCAGCGTATATGGCTGAGCTTATTTTAAATAAAAAAGGTATAGAAACAATTAGAAAAAAAGCATTGCTCTCCAATAAAGGAAAACAGAGCCTACGCAAAATAGCTAATACTAATATCTCCTTATCAGAAGAATACAGTGTTCCTATTGTAGAATATATAGATAAAAATGGTAAACACTCTCTAATCTTCCCATTTTTTAAAGAAGAGAAAAAGATTTCTTCCTTTATCAAAAATACAAAAAAAGATATCTCATCTGATATACCAAATGTAAATATAGAAATACTTGTTGAAGCAAAGTCATGTTTGAGCAGTGAACAACAATCTTTAAAAGATATTACAGACGCTTTAGGAAGTGGAGAACAAAATGATCTTCAGCAATTTATTCTGTTAAACCAAGATATTAATTTAAAAGATACCAGTTTAGACTGTCTTGATCTAGGCTTTATAGAAACCATAGAACCAAACAAAGGAAAAGTTATTAAAGCAATTTTAGATTCTCCTTTAGGTAGAAAAATCGGCCAACAAAGTTTAATTTTATCAGAATACCAACCTGTAAGCATAACCATCAATATTTCCCTTCCAAACTCTACTTATACAACTACTCGTTACCTTGACCCCAAAACATCTTTAAATCATTTATTTTTTGTATTGGGAATAAATTCACCAGACCTACCCCAAGAAAGTATTCAAAAATTAAATAAATATTGGCATAAAAAACATAGTTCTACTAAGAAGCCAAATATAATCTCTAGCCTTAAATGGCTAGGGCGAGGAATTATTTATCGTTTTATAGGAGCTCAAACTAAATATGAACTTAATCTAACAAATAAACTTGGACTTTACTTGTCGAGAGCAAACCATCCTAGAATACTTGTGGTTACTGCCAAACTAAATGAAAATGGACAAGTTAATACGTCTCTAGATTTAGTCCAACCCTATCCCAAGATATATGGCCAAGAAAATAAAATACATACATTTAATATTTTAGCTGGGTTATTTTATACCTCTTTAGAAGCAAAAGCAGTTCCTAAAGGATTAAGTGCATTAAATCTATTGTCTTGCCTACCAAAACAAAGTCAATTAATTTTGATTCCTCAAAATAGTATCTCAGAATTTATAGAAATTCTAAAACAAAAAAAATATCCTTATAAAATTTTAAATCACTTTAAAAACACTCAAAATTACATTCTTTTCCCCTCTATACCTCTTCAAGTAAATAACAAATATAGAACAGCATGGTTTGAAATAGATCCATATAATTATAAAGTTATGTCCTATCTTGACTCTGGAGAAAAAGGAGCTGTAGAAACCGTAGTTTCTCAAGATATAACCATGATCACAGATTACATGGTAGGTGCTTGGGTTGGGTTACAAGTATCTGTTTGGTCAAATGCTGGATTTTCGCTCATGCTTGATGATTACAAAGAGATTCAACTCCAAGCTCACAATTTTGCCAGACAAATGGCTGCTGTTCTCTACCAACATCCATCAGATATTAAATCCTTTGCTTATAACTCTTGGAAAATCAACAAGGAACTTAATTTTAAATATCAAAACTTCACAAAAGAAGAATTAACTAAATCTTTTGCTCAAGACGGATGGACAAGTGGAGATATAAGAGATTTAGCAATTGATCCTGCGTCATGGAATAAAAAACTCGGAGACAAAGAGCTGGAACTTGGTTTTGCTCGTGGATTTAAAGATGCTGTAGATTGGTATTTTGAACATTAGAAAAATAAAAAAATTTTTTCTATGCCCAGTTGTAAAATGTCAAGCAATCTTTATTTTGCTCCTTAAAATAAAAAAGCCCTCTCTTAGAGAGGGCTTTTTATAAAAGTTATTATTTTGTTTGTTATCTATAACGAAAATATTTTTTAGGAGTATTTTCACATAAAAATTTAACTGCTTCATAAATACAAGTACGAATAGCCTTTTCCATTGGAGTATTAGCAAAGCTACCTAAATTTCCACCCAAACTACCTCCACCAGTTAACACACTTAATGCTCCTGTAACATTTACATCTTTTGCCTCACCCCGTACAGTAGTAGCAGCTAAAATTTCAGAAGTTTTAGTATCAATAATACGTATATCCATAGCTAAAGAAGACTTCTTAAAACTTCCTTTTAAAGAACTAAAAATCTTTCCATAGTCACCAAACAAACCTCCACTACTACCAGAAGTTCCAGGATCCCAACCTGTTACTGCAGCCACTATAAGCAAATCAGCTCCTTTAAAATGACCTTTTTTTACTCCACTTTTATCTGTCCAACCTTTTTTCTGAAGATTTATTTCCTTTGCCAAAACATCTAAATTTTGTCTCTCCAACACCTTAAAACGCTTACTCTGTACCATTGCTGTAGTTAACATATCTCTTAAAGCCTTGGCATAGCCTGATTGCTCTGGAGTCTCTTTAATAGAAATATTGCCAAACATAGAGCTACTAATAGTAGTCTTAGTTCCTCCTTCTCCTACTTTCCACTCAAACTTAGCAACTGCTACTTTTGCTTTTGGCCCATTATAAGGCGGCAAAAGTTCTTCCATTTTATTTACTGTTTTGGCTTTAGGCTCTACAAATTTCTCCATACAACCACTTAAAACCAATCCAATAACCAAGCTAAAAATTATAGCTCCAATCCCCCTAACTTGTCTTAGCATCTTTCCCCTCCTTAAAAATTTTTTAATATCCTATATCTCCAGAATCTTCTTCCATACCACCTCCAGGCATCATACCGCCTCCTTTGGGCATCATCATTCCGCCTGAAGGAACTTTTGCATGTTTAGTAGCTTTATAAATAGCCTTTAAATCAAAATGTTTAATTAAGGATAAAGCTTCTTTTTCAGGAATATACTCATAATTCACTACAATAGCACAATTCTTACTAAGATGCACTAAAATACCTCCACAAGGAGAACAGTCTACTCCTCTACATACTGAGGCCTTAAATCCCTTTACTTTTGTTTGATAAAAATATCCATTAGAACCTTTTGCATTGTTAAACATTTGATGAGTAGAAGCTGGGACAGCTCCTAAAAAAATCGCCACTGCAAATCGTTTTTTTTCATTTCCTCCTTTAAAATATTCCCTAGAAGCTGTAGTTGTTCCCATCACCCCTGTAAAACCATCTGGCTCATCTCCAACATATCCTGGCAAATCTACTAAAAAAGGGATCAAATCTTCATGCGTCATGGCAAAAGAATTAAAAGAAATTCCCAGCATGAAGAAAAAACCTAACCAAAACACCCACCTTTTTGCCATATCTTATCCTCCTCTTTTAAACTTAACAAAATATGTAGATGAATTCAGATAATGTGTCAATTATCTACCACACTAACTACCAAAGATACTGTTTAATCTCTTACCTTTTCTTGATCTCCATTTATATTCAATTAAACATGTAGTTAAATAGCATTATATTTCTATGTTTAATTTTCCAAAACAAACGCAAACAAACTTGACGAAATAATTTTATAATTTTATTTAAAAGGAAAGAATATATAATCATTATGCTAAAACTACCTTTCTTTGACCTTTCTCTTTCGCAAAAATGTCTTTTACTTTTAGAAGACAAAAAACTCAACGGCCAAATAATTAAACAATATTATTTTCAAAGAGAATCTTTTTTAGATATTTTTCATCGACTGTGTAATGAAAAAAATATTGACGAAGTTGATATTATAAATTTTATAATAAAATTATTTTATGTTTATATATATCCATACAAAATCAAAGAGACACTGACTTTAGAAAAAATATCTCTATTATTTGAGCAATTTATTTTTAGAAGACAAGGGTGTAAGGTTTTATCAAATAAACAAAAATTAAGAAAAAAATTACTTTCTCTAAGTTTCTCTCTTGCAATGATAGCTGACATTTGCAAAACAGCTCATATAGCAAAAGATATTCTTCTTTGTTCACTAACACATACTTCTCAATTTTTAGGTATTGATATTGGATCTGGTTCAGGAATACTATTATTGTTACAATACATTTTAGCCAAAAGAAATAAATTTGACCAAATTTATTTATATGGAATAGAACGAAATAAAAATGTTCTAAATAAAACAAAAAATTTTTTAGAACATTTAAATATCAAAGTATATCTTTTAAATAAGGACGCTAAACAAAAAGATATTTACCAATTATTTAAAAACAAAAAGATTTCATTTCTCTGCAATGAGACTCTACCAGGTATGGGAGTAAGATTATGGAAAGAGGATTTTATTACTATAAATAAAGTATTGTTTCAAGAACTAAATAAAGAATTAGATAATACAAAATTTTTTCCTAAAAAAGTTTTAGTAATAGATAAAAGAAAAACAACGCAACTGATTTTAGAGCCAAAAAATCAATTTTTATCTAATACATCTCTCCCATTAAACTTATTTTATACCTATGCCATTTACTTAGAAAACAACTTTTTCCCTTTAAAAAAAATTGGACTAGATTTTAAAAAATATTTAAATCCTGGGTGGGAGCCATATTTAAATCTTCGGTGGTAGTAATTCTCTAAGATATATTTATCAGTGGACTAGTGAAAAGGAGGAAAAAATGACTTTTTTTAGAGGGAGAAGACTTAGAAAAACGCAATCCCTAAGAGATATTGTTCAAGAAACTTGGCTCAGACCAGAAGATTTAGTTCAACCTTACTTTGTAGTAGAAACAAGCGATAAAAATTTTAGCAAAGAAATTACGTCAATGCCTGGGCAATTTCAACTTTCTTTGTTTAAATTAGAAGAAAAAGTGACAAAAGCAGTAGATAATGGTTTAAAATCTGTAATCTTATTTGGTATTCCAGAAAAAAAAGATGAAATAGCTTCAGAGGCTTATAATCCCAAAGGAATTGTTCAACAAGCTGTCCATAAATTAAAAAGAAAATTTCCTGATTTAGTAGTAATAACAGATGTATGTCTATGTGAATACACTTCTCACGGACATTGTGGTATTATTGAAGATAGGCATGTCCAAAATGATCCTACTTTGAAACTTTTAGCTAAAACAGCACTCTCCCACGTAAAGGCTGGGGCAGATATTGTAGCCCCATCTGATATGATGGATGGAAGAGTCAAAGCCATTCGAGAAATTTTAGACAAGCATGGATTTATTGAAACTCCAATTATGTCCTATGCTGTAAAATACGCATCTTCTTTTTACGGTCCTTTTAGAGAAGCAGCTGAAAGTACACCCCAATTTGGAGATAGAAAATCATATCAAATGAATCCAGCTAATAGTAATGAAGCCATATTAGAAGCTAAGGCAGATTTTACAGAAGGTGCTGATATTATCATGGTCAAACCAGCTCTACCTTACTTAGATATTTTGCAAAGACTTAAAGATTCTTTATTTTGTCCTCTAGCAGCCTATCAGGTAAGTGGAGAATATGCCCAAATTAAGGCTGCAAGCTTAAATGGTTGGATAGATGAAAAAAATGTGGTTTTAGAAAGTTTGATCTCAATTAAAAGAGCTGGAGCAAATCTTATTATAAGCTATTTTACAGAACAAGTCTTAAAATGGCTTTAAAAATTAAAAGACTCTGGATATAGTCCAGAGTCTTTATTAATTGTATTAACTAGCCTTTTATCCTTCCACGATATTTTTCTGTACTTATCGTAAAACGGGATACCTTATTTTCTACTGTAAAAAAATTACACAAATCCTTTATATTACCAGACTGCCACACTAGTGAGTACTGATATTTTAACATATAATATATATCAGTATAATTTTAGTAATAAAAAATAACTATAGTCAGTCATACATTTTACTTCTCATACTTTATGATATATGAAACACGAGACAAAAAATGTGCTTTCATCTAAAAAAACGATCCTTTTATCGAAAAAAAGTTTTATTTTTAATATATTTAACCAATGCTTTTCAAAAATTAGCAAAAAAATATTTTAAATAAGGTTCATACTATGAATAGTTTAAAAGTAAATAAATTGCGTAGAGGAGTATGTCTTGTCTTTTCTAATAAAGAAGTTTGGTTTGTTGATGTTTTTGTATCTAGATATAGTTTTTTATATGAAAAATCAGAGAGAGTAATAGATATCCTCAATGGAAATTCGTTATTTTTGCCTGTAAAAGCTAAAAATAATGATATTTTTTTAATAAATAAAAATCATTTATTACAGGTTAAACTTAGTAAAGACGACTTGTCCTTAGAGTTTGATGATTATATTTTAACTTCTTCTACAACTAAATTAAGGCAAGTCAAAGTTTATTTAAACTCAGGTAATGTTTTATGCGGATATATTATGTTGGAATCCTTAGAACATACACTTAGAGTTTTAGATTATTTAAACATGACAAAACAATTTTTTCCTCTTTTTACAGAAGAAAATATAATCTATCTTAATCGTTCAAAAGTGGTATGGTTGAAGGAAAGGACAAGTGATTAGGTTAAAATTAGAGATAATATCATCAGAAATACCTTTTAACTTCATATTAACAGGTCATATTAACAGGGTTGCTACCATCTCCCCTGATAAGCTTCACCAATATATCCCGAATTTAAAGAGTGGAAAAATGGAAAGACCTAAACTAAAGTGTTATTTTAGAAAACACAATCTCTGATATTCCCAAAATCAAAAAAATATATTTATAAGACCTAGGTTTTTAACTTTTTAACACCCTTGACAAACAAAAAGGGGATACACCAAGAAGGTGTATCCCCTTTTAACTTCACTGGTCGGGATGAGAGGATTTGAACCTCCGACCCCTTGAACCCCATTCAAGTGCGCTCCCAGACTGCGCCACATCCCGATAGCTCAACCAAATTAATCATTTAGATACAATTGTCAATCTTATTTTAGCTCACTCTACAAAAGTTAACGCTACTCTAACTAATTCCAAATAACTTACGAGAATTGTATTCAGCTTGTTTTCCCATATTCCACTGTTTAACAGGGCGATAATAGCCAACCACTCTAGTATAAACTTCTGCCTCTTCTCCACATTTAGGACAAACAAAATGCTCTCCCTCTAAATAACCATCATTCTTGCACACAGAAAATGTAGGAGTAATAGAAAGATAAGGAAGTTTAGTATTAGACAAAGCCTTTATAATAAAATTACACAACGCATCTTTATCATAAACTGCTTCACCTAAGTAGGTATGAAACACTGTTCCTCCTGTATATAAAGGCTGTAGTTTATCTTGATGATCTAAAGCTTCAAAAATATCTTGCGTAAAATCAACAGGTAAATTGGTGGAATTAGTATAATAAGGAACTCCATTTCCAGAAGTAAAGATATTAGCATACAAAGATTTATCAATCTTAGCTAAACGATAACTAGTACCTTCAGCAGGAGTTGCCTCTAAATTATAAAGATTTTCTGTTTCTTCTTGAAATTTTCTAGTCAGATCTCTTAAATGTTCAAGCACTCTTATCATTAACCGTGTTCCTTCCTCTGTCTCAATACCTTTACCCAGCAAGTTCATACAGGCCTCATGTCCTCCTACTAATCCGATTGTACTAAAATGATTTTTATATCCTAGTTTTAAATATCTCTTAGTAAAAGGAAACATATTTTTTTCTAAATTGTCTGCAATAAGTTTTCTTTTAAACTCTAAAGATTCTTTAGCTAATTCTGCATACTCTGTAATTAAACTTAGGAAATCTTCCTCATTTTGGGATAAATAAGCTAACTTAGGTAAATTTAAAGTAACTACTCCAATAGAACCAGTAAGATCGCCTGCTCCAAAAAGACCTCCTGTTCTTTTTCTTAATTCTCTTAAATCCATTTGTAATCTACAACACATGGAACGAACATCTTCTGGCTTCAAATCTGAATTAATAAAATTTTGAAAATAGGGTGCACCATATTTACCAGTAAGCTTTAAAATCAATTCCCCCACCTCACTTTCCCAAGGAAAATCCTTGGTTACGTTATAGGTAGGAATTGGAAAACTAAAAATGCGACCATGATAGTCTCCTTCCAACATTACCTCTAAAAAGGCTTTATTTATCCATTCCATTTCTTTTACAAACTCACCATAAGTGCTATCTTGAGGTTTTCCACCAATAATAATTGCTTCTTTAGCAATATGGGGAGGTGGGACAAGATCAAAGGTCAAATTAGTGAATGGAGATTGTCCACCCCATCTAGAAGTGGTGTTCAAATTAAAAACAAATTTCTGAATCGCTTGCTTTACCTCATCATAAGTCAATTTATCATAAGCAATAAAAGGAGCTAAATATGTATCTACATTATTAAACGCTTGAGCTCCTGCCCACTCATTCTGAAGAGTGCCCAAAAAATTTACCATCTGGCCTAAAGCAGAATCAAAATGTTTAGCAGGTCCAGCAGAACATCTTCCTTCTAAATTAAAGCCTTCTAAAAGAAGATCTTTTAAGCTCCAACCAGCGCAATAACCTGCTAAGCCAAAAGAAAGGTCATGAATGTGAAAGTATCCTAAATTATGAGCTTCTCTAATTTCTTGAGGATATTTCTCTAATGCATACCTAGCCTGAACAGACCCTGACAGATGAAGCATCAAGCCCTGGAAGGAATGAGATAAATTAGCATTTTCATTAACTCTCCAATCTGTTTTATCCATATATTCATCAATAATCTTACATACATCTAAAAAACTTTTTTTCTGTTCCCGAATCTCTCGTCTTTTTTCTCTATAAATAATATACTTTCTAGCTACATCATAAAGTCGGTTCTCCATCAGCACAAGCTCTACCATATCTTGAACTTGCTCTTGATCTGGCACTTCAATATTTGTGAGTTTAGCTTCGACCTTTAAAGCTAACCTTTTTGCTAAAAGCGGATCTTTTATTTGACTTGCTTTAAGAGCCTTTAAAATAGCTCCTGCAATTTTATCTACAGACCATGTTTCCAATCTTCCATCTCGTTTCCTAATTTGCTTGGGCATTTTAAATCCTCCTCTAAATTTTTGCTCACTATTTTTATTTAAAAATCAGATTTTTTTCAGACGGTTCTTTATATTCTTGTAGAATCAACTCAAAGCCTTTAGGTAAATATTTCTTTACTATTTCTATATCCTTTTCCTCAAGCAAAGGCACTTTGGTTAAACGAAATAAAAATTTATCATGATTTTTGCTTGCTAAACTAAAAATCTTTTTCATCTTAAAAGCAATTTCCGCAGGGTCAATATTCTTTCCTACAAGCTTAGAATACTTTTCCCATGGTCCTTTTACATCTACTGCAAATAAATCTACAAGCTCTTTTGTCAAAAGCTCTTCTATAATCTCAGGTCTAAAACCGTTACTATCAACCTTTACCCCATAGCCTATTTTTTTTAATTCAAAACACATCTCTCCTAAATAAGGAAGTAAAGTAACCTCTCCACCAGTCAATACCACTCCATCTAACCACTTTTTCTTTGCTCTCAAACTAGAATAAATCTCATTCCAAGATAAGGAAGGTAAATTCTGACCACCCTTGGCAAGCTCAAAGTTATGACAAGTAGGACAGGCAAAATTACAACCCGAAAAAAATAATACTGAGGAAACCTTTCCAGGCCAATCAATTAAGCTAAAAGGTAAAAAACCTTTTAACTCTGGTCTATAATGCACGCTTTAAACCCTCTCATTTTAAAAATAAGCTTCACATCAATTTACTTTATATTAACCAAAAAAATACCTTTTGGGCAAGTAAAATAAAACTAACTATTTAAGATACTTAAACTCAACCTACTGAAATAACTAGATATATTTTAGTAATAATTATTGTTTTTATAAACTTAAAAAGACTCTTGTTTAGGTTAAAATAGACTCTACAGAATTTTCAGAGGGCTAAAATAAATTGTAAAGACCAAAGGCAATATACTAAAAGAATTTATCTTCTAGGCCAGGACTTACCAAACCTGGTTCATTAAAAGGACCTAAAAAACAAGGTTGTGCATTTTTCACTTTTACTTTTCGGCCACAAATCTCTATTCTCTTCTCAGCCAACCAAGAAATTGCCTGAGGATATATTCTATGCTCCCATTTTAAAATTCGTTCTCCTAAAGTATTACCATCATCTTCTGGCAGAGCTGGAACAACCGCCTGAATTATTATTGGACCATGATCCATCTTTTCATCTACAAAATGCACAGTACATCCTGAGACTTTTACTCCATACTGAGCTGCTTGCTTTTGACCATGTAATCCAGGGAAACTTGGAAGTATTGCTGGATGAATATTTAAAATACGCTGAGCAAAGCTCCTTACAAAATAAGGAGATAAAATTCGCATAAAACCAGCTAAAATTACTACTTTAGCCCCTGCATCTTCTATTTCAGATACCAATCTCTTTTCAAAATCTTCTCTAGAAGAAAACTTAGTGTGTTCTATTACAGTTCTCTTTAATCCATGTTTTTTGGCTCTTTCAAGACCATAGGCTTTTGGATTATTGGAAATAACTACCTTAATCTCAGCCTGCAAAGCACCACTTTCTATTTTATCAATAATAGATTGCAAATTTGAACCACTACCAGAAATTAAAACAGCAATAGGAAGCATACATTCTCCTTTTAATCTATATAAAGTTATTTACAATGGCTTTAACTAATCCATCTATAGTATACTCTTGAGCCTCAATAGATGGGTTGTACCCATATTCTTGTAGGGTTTTAGAAGTAATAGGACCAATAGAAGCAAATTTTATTTGCCTAAGCAAATCTTCTTCTTTATTATCCTTACCAATTAAATGAAAAAAATTCCTCACTGTTGAGGAACTTGTAAAGGTAACCAAATCTATTTCTTGTCTTTTTAAAGAATCCAAGAGCTCTTGTTTTTTATCTTCTGCCAACACTGTTTCATACACAGGCAACACTTTTATCCTTGCACCTGCTTTCTGAAGTTCATTGGGCAAAACTTCTCTTGCTTCTTTTGCTCGCGGGATAAGAATATGTTTATTTTTTATGCCCAATTTTAAAAGACCATCCACTACTTCTTCTGCTACATACTTATCTGGGACAAAGTCAGGATAGATTCCTTTCTGAATCAGAGCCTCTTTAGTAGCTGGGCCAATGGCAGCTACTTGCAAGCCCCCAAGAGCTCTGGCATCTAAATGAGCTTCTCTAAGTACTTTCCAAAAAAATTTAACCCCATTTACAGAAGTAAATATCAACCAATCAAAGAACTCTAAATTAGCCAAAGTTTCATGTACTTCTGTATAATCTTTTAAAGGAACAATTTTAATAGTAGGACACTCTAAAACACATGCGCCCAACTCTCGAAGCCTTGCTTTAAGAGCACTAGCCTGTTCTCTTGCGCGAGTAATTACTATTTTTTTCCCAAGTAATGGTCTTTTTTCAAACCAATCCAAAACAGGTTTTAATTCAACCACTCTTCCAACTATAATTAAGGATGGGGGACGAAAATTTTTTTCTTTAGCTTCTTTTACTACTGAGCCTAGAGCAGAAACCATAGTCTTTTGTCTACAGGTAGTTCCCCAATGCACCAAAGCAACTGGCATGTCTTTATCCATGCCTGCAGCAAGTAAGTTCTCAACAATATTGGGCAAATTCTTAACTCCCATAAAAAAAACAAGGGTACTTCTACTTCTAACCAAAGCTTCCCAATCTATAGCACTTTCTTTCTTTTTAGGATCTTCATGTCCTGTAATAAAAGATACAGAGGAGGTATAGCGTCTATGGGTAAGAGGGATACCAGCATACGCTGGTGCAGCTACAGCAGAAGTAACCCCAGGAATTACCTCAAAATCAAGCCCGTGTTCTACAATTTCTTCAGCTTCTTCTCCGCCTCTGCCAAAGACATATGGATCTCCACCTTTTAATCTGGCAACAATTTTTCCTGCCAAGGCTTTTTGAATTAAAAGCTCATTTATTTTATCTTGAGGTAAAGTATGATCACCGCCCTTTTTCCCTACATAAATAATCTCAGCTTGAGGACAATAAGTTAAAAGTTCTTCACTAGCTAAATAATCGTATACTACTACATCTGCTTGCTCTAAAACTTCTTTAGCCCGTAAGGTAAGCAAACCTGGATCTCCAGGTCCTGCTCCAATAAGATATACTTTGCCTTTTTGTCCTTCTCTTTTTTTATCTTTATCCTTCATTTAATTTAACCCACTTTTTAAAATTTTTCTAAACTCTAACTATTTTAACCTCTTTAATTTGTCATATAAAAATTCTAGCTTTACTTTTTTATCTTCTAACTCTGCTTTTTTTGCCTTTTCTTTTTCTACAACCGCTTTAGGAGCTTTATTCAAAAAAGAGTCATTACTTAGTTTTTTTTCTACAATATTAAGGTCTTTTTGAATTTTATTTAATTCTTTTGCCAATCGCTTCAACTCTGCTTCTATATCTACCACATCTTTTACAGGCACAAAAAACTCATACCCCTTAACTACAAAAACAGCAGCTCCCTCAGGTTCTTTTAAATCGGTATCCAAATGGACATCATTTAATCTAGCTAAAGTTTCTATGTATTGCTGATGACTAAGCAAAAAGTCTAAATCATTTTTCTCTTTTACTCGTCCCCATAAAGAAAGTTTTGTACCCAAAGAAATACCAAGTTCTGCTTTTATATTTCTAACCCCAGAAATAACTCCTTGCAAAAACTCCATTTGAGTTTGGACTTCTGGTTTAACAAATTCAGGCCTAAAGGGAGGAAAACCTAGTTTAGCCAAATTTTTTTGCTTAACTCCAGGAAGATAAGTCCATATCTCTTGGGTTACAAATGGAATAATCGGATGTAATAAAATTAAAATCTCTCCCAAAACCTGCCTTAAACAAGTTTGGGCGATATTCTTTTTCTCTTTTTGCTCTCCATACAAAGCTGGTTTAATTAATTCTAAGTACCAATCACAGAATTCATGCCAAACAAACTGATATAAGCTTTGAGCTGCTTCATTAAAATTATAACTTAAAATAGAGTCTTTTACCTTTTGTTTCACTTCTTCTAAACGATGTAATATCCACTCATGAGGTAATCCAACCACCATTTCTAAGTCATAATCACAATTATCTTCTAAATTCATTAAGGCAAACCTTGCAGCATTCCATATTTTATTTATAAAATGTCTATAACCTTCAATCCGTTCCTCACTAAGTTTAATATCTCTGCCCATGGCAGCAAATGCTGTTAAGGTAAAACGCAAAGCATCTGTTCCATATTTTTCTATTATTACCAAAGGATCAATTACATTCCCTTTAGATTTACTCATCTTTTGTCCTTTGGCATCTCGAACTAAAGCGTGAATATAAACGTCTTTAAAAGGAACATCCTTCATAAAATGGAGTCCCATCATCATCATTCTAGCTACCCAAAAAAACAAAATATCAAATCCAGTAACTAGAGCAGAAGTGGGATAAAAGATCTCTAATTCTTTTGTTTTCTCAGGCCAACCTAAAGTGGAAAATGGCCATAAAGCAGAAGAAAACCATGTGTCTAATACATCTTCTTCTTGCCAAATTTTTTCACTTCCGCAATTAGGACAGCTAGTTAAATCTTGCCTTGATACACTTAACTTTCCACATTCTTCACAAGTCCAAGCAGGTATTCTATGCCCCCACCAAATTTGGCGAGAAATACACCAATCTCTTATATTATCTAACCATTCAAAATATGTTTTTGTCCACTGCTCTGGATAAATCTTAGTTTTCCCTTCTGCTACTGCATCTCTTGCTCTCTTAGCCAAAGGACCTACTTTAACAAACCATTGCTTAGAGACATATGGCTCTATAACTGTATTACATCTATAACAATGTCCCACACTGTGTTTATATGGCTCTTGTTTTACTAAAAAACCTTTTTGTTTTAACACGTCTACGATTTTCTTTCTACACTCAAATCTATCCAAACCTGCAAATTCGCCAGCATCCTCTGTCATTTTCCCCCAATCATCTATTACCTTTACACTTTCTAACTTATGTTTTCTTCCCAACTCAAAATCATTAACATCATGAGCTGGAGTTACCTTAAGGCAACCTGTTCCGAACTCCATATCCACATAAGCATCACCAATAATAGGAATCTCTCTATTTACCAATGGTAAAACTACTTTTTTACCAATAAGATGACTATAACGCTCATCTTTAGGGTTTACAGCCACAGCTGTGTCTCCAAGCATTGTCTCAGGTCTAGTGGTGGCAATAATAACTTCTCCTGAGTCATCTTTTAAAGGGTAACGTAAATAATATAACCCACCATCTACGTCAGAATACTCTACCTCCAAATCAGCTAAAGCAGTATGGCATCTTGGGCACCAATTAATTATATAATCTCCCTTATAAATAAGTCCTTCTTCATATAACTGCACAAAAACCTCTCGCACAGCTTTGGACAAGCCTTCATCCATAGTAAACCTAAGTCGCGTCCAATCAACAGATGCTCCCAATTTGCGTACCTGATTTAAAATTTTCCCCCCATATTCCTCTTTCCACTCCCACACTCTATCTATAAACTTATCTCTACCCAAATCTTGTCTAGTTTTTCCTTCTTTGGCTAAAGCCTTTTCTACCACATTTTGAGTAGCAATACCTGCATGATCTGTACCTGGAACCCAAAGCACATCATAACCTATTTGACGATGAAACCGACACAAAATATCTTGTAAGGTAATATTTAAAGCATGCCCCATATGCAAAGTACCTGTAACATTAGGAGGAGGAATAACTATTGAATAGGGCTTTTTAACTTCTTCTACTTTTGGAGAAAATGTTCTTTCTTCTTCCCAAAAAGAAATCCACTTATCTTCTACTTGCTTTGGTTCATAACCTTTGGGCAATTCTCTGTCTGGCATTACTTACTCTCCTTCTATAAATAATTGGTATTTTAAACTCATAAAAATAACCTAAACCTCTTTTGGTTATTTTGCCTTGAACAAAAAATCAAGAAAGAACTACCAATAAATTAAGTTTAAGTCATTTAATAGTAGAAGAAAAAACACAGCGAGAGAGAACTCTCGCTGTGTAAAGGTAAAAGAAGTGGATAAGTAGAGGTTTTTAGAAGGGAGGCAGTATGCTATATCCTAAGAATCCTTTGGTTGTGTAGCGAATACCTACATAAAAAGCCAACACTACAAACAATCTCTTCAACCAAATGTCTGGAATATATTTGGAAGTCCTTGGACCAATCACTGATCCTACTATTATTCCTAACAATTCCACTCCTATTAAAGGCCAAAATACAGGAGTACCTTTAACAAACATATAAGAAAATATACTTGTAATCATACCTATCAATACTGCTAATGCTGAAGTTCCTGCAACCAAATACATGGGCAAACCTGCAACACTAGTCAAAAATGGTACTAATAAAAATCCACCACCTACTCCCAAAAAGGAAGCTATTGCAGCAATAAAAAATCCACCAACTACTGGAATCAATGGATTAAAAGAAAATTCTACTCCATAAAATGTAAATACTACTCTGGTTAAACTAAATGACCTTACCTTTACTCCTAACTCACTCTCATCTATCTGAGCACCTTCTTTTTGCTTCTTCACACTCTCCTGAAATGCTTTGGCTGCCTCTTTGGCCTTCTTCTTCTTAGCCTGACCTGCTGGAGTGGTCTCGTAAAATAAATAACACCCCAAAAACAACACAAATAATCCAAAATATCCAATATATTGCTTTAAAGAAATCTTACCAGCTGTAATTACTGGTACCAAATAACTACCACTAATAGATCCAATGGCTAACGCTAATCCCAACGGCAATACAAGTCTGCCCATCTTCCAATAATTAAATGATGATATTGCTGCACTCGTACCTACCAACCATTGGTTAGATACCCTAATTGAGTCCGTTAATACCTTATTTAATACTGGAGATGTCTTCTTAAAGGTAGAGGCATAGTTGCCTAAACCATACACCGTAATATGACCAACTCCTGCCATTATCCCACCAAATGCTCCTACTGTAGAAAATATCCAACCTACCCATATGGCCCAAAAAAAACCAACTATTAAATTAATCTGAGGAGCTCCTGGTATCCCTAAATAACCCTTTGCTGCCCCTTCATTAATCATCCCCGCTCCCTCTCCCTTAGGAGCCTGCGCTATCGCTTCACCTAACCTGTCCGCTAACGCAGGATGACTA